>JBLNDH010000532.1:0-22357 GCA_050261455.1 Bacillota bacterium | reverse complement strand
TGTTTCGGTATCCATCCGGATTCCCCGTAGGACATTCAACAGGCAACAACGAGCTGGGTTGTGCCGTGCAAGTACCCAGGCGGCAAGTCCCTACGCAACTGGTGGTTGGCGTGTAACAGTCATCATACGCCCCGGCGACCGCTTGGCTTCCGTAAAACGCCGCCGCCGCCAGAACCATTGCCGCCGCCGCACCAACGAGCGTAAACTCCCTCATGAGTGGATCCTCCCTTTGGGAAACCCCAACGGACCTTGTCTGGAGACTGGGCTGGTGGCTTGGCAAAATGCCAAGCCATGCCAATCCAATCTGCTGATTTAGTGACCGTTTGATCGGAAATGCCCCGCCGATCCGAGAATTCTGCCCCGGCCCCGCAAGATTAATCGCCCCCTAAACCCGGTGGGGGTTGGCGATGAAAATCGGAACAACATCCTCTGGGCGGATGAACGCCATCCGTCTATTCAACACACCGCGTCAACGGATTGCCGCGACGTTCGACTCGTAGCCCGCTTAGAACGAGCTCTTGGCTCCCGTACCACGGGGCCTGGGCATCAGATCTTGCCCTTCTTCTTCATGGCCAAATAAAAGACTACCAGCACGATGATCGCGACAATGCCGATGATTTGCCATGCGCTGATCATGACATCATTGTACCGCAAGATGGCGTGAATTGGAAAGATTTACTCGCAGATTGCTGCTAGAGGTGCGCTGGCGAAAAAAGATGCCCCGGCCTTGGGCCGGGGCAGGTACTGTGTTACAGCTAGCCGTGGCGTTGGGCTACTTGCACTTCTTGGTCGTCGTCTTCTTCTTGCTGCAGCTCTTGGTGGTAGCCTTCTTTTTCGTCACGGCCTTCTTCTTCGCAACTGCCATTGCAATCTCCTTTTCCAAAACTTACGGATGAGCCAACTGCACTATTACTATCGGCCAGAAAGCCGCACAACATGAAAACGATTTGGGCAAGTGCGTTATGTTTCCCGCGGCGGCCTGGTCATCGGGTCTGGGGGCGGTAGATATATGCGACTTCTTGCCCATCAACGGCATCCCAATAGCGGGCGATCCCTTCCCCGCATAACGAACGTCATACCCAATCTCCACATCAAATCTCCCGCCGAGTGGCAAATCGACGGCGGGTCTATTAGAATTTCTCCAAACGGTGCCCGCGTAGCTCAGTTGGATAGAGCGCTGGTTTCCTAAACCGGAGGTCACAGGTTCGAATCCTGTCGCGGGTACTTTAGTAGAAGTGACGCCGAACGCATGATTTAGCGTACCCGCCTGTGTCGGGCGGTGCGGCCTGAAAGTCCCGGCCCAAAACGGTAATTACCGTTTTGGCGGGTCCGAAAGGAGCCGCACCATGCCCCGCCTGCTCAGTCGCAACCCCGCCTGTCGCCTGCATAAGCCCTCGGGCCAGGCCGTCGTGACGCTCAATGGCCAAGACATCTACTTGGGCCCGTACGGCTCGCCGGAGAGCCGCCGGGAATACGATCGGGTCATCGCCGAGTGGCTGGCGCGCGGGCGACAGGCACCGGGCGTGGCTGCCAGCCGCCGCATTGCCGATGTCATCAAGGGCTACTGGGACCACGCCAAGGCGTACTACGGCAATGAGCCGGGGAAAGCAGAACTCCAATCGATCAAGCTGATGTTGGCCCTGCTGCGCCGTACATATGGCCCCCTGCTCGCTCGTGAGTTCGGCCCCCTGGCCCTGCAGGTGGTTCGCGAACGCATGATCAAGGCCGGCTGGAGCCGGCGGTATATCAACGCCCAGATCGGCCGATTGAAGCGGGCGTTCAAATGGGCCTGCAGCCGGGAGCTGATCCCGCCCTCGGTCTACCACGGCCTGCAGGCGGTCGATGGCTTGCGGCAGGGCAAGACGGAGGCCCGGGAGTGCGAGCCGGTGAAGCCCGTGCCCGAGGCATGGGTGGAGGCCACGCTGCCCCACGTCTCGCGGCCGGTGGCGGCGATTATCCGGCTGCAGTTGGCCACGGGGATGCGGCCGGGGGAAGCCTGCCTGATGCGCACCGGCGACATCGACACGAGCGGTTCGGTGTGGATCTACCGGCCCCGGCGCCACAAGACCCAGCACCACGGCCACGAACGCACCATCTACCTGGGGCCCAACGCCCAGAAGATCGTCGCGCCGTTCCTGAGGCCCGATCTGCAGGCGTACCTATTCAGCCCGAAAGAAGCCGAGCAGGAGCGGCGAGCGGAACTGCATGCCGTCCGCAAAACGCCGGAGAGCTGTGGCAACACCATCGGCTCCAACCGCGCCCGCAAACCCCAGCGGGCGCCGGCGGACCGCTACACGGTGGAAAGCTACCGCCGCGCTATCGCCTATGGCTGTGATGCGGCGTTTCCTCCGCCAACGACCCTGGCCCGTCAGCGGGTGCCCGGTCGCAAGGGCCCTGAGAGCACGCGATGGGAGAGCAAGGGCGAGTGGAAGGCTCGCCTGGGCGAGGCCAAATGGGCTGAGCTTCAGACCTGGCTGGGCGAGCATCGCTGGCACCCTCACCAGTTGCGGCACACCGCGGCCACGCGGCTGCGGAAGCAATACGGTCTGGAGGCGGCGCGGGTGGTCCTGGGGCATCACTCGGCGGCGGTGGCGGAGATCTACGCGGAAATCGATCAGACCAAGGCCCGGCAGATCATGGCCGAGGTCGGATGAAAGCTACTCGTCTTCGTGTCCTGTATCCCGAAGGAGGATTCCATGGATACCGATCCCTTTGTGTTGCTGCGATCGTTGCGGGAGGAGTTTCGGGCCGCGGCCGAACACACCGATGGCCATTTCATTCGCTTGACCCTGGCTCGTGCGCCGATGCTGAAACAGAATGGCACGGTGGACCCGGCCATTCTGCGGAGCATTGACGAGGCGGTGGAGGACGGGCGGGAGCTGGCGCTGAATGCGGAGTGGTTCGACAATCCTGGTGATCCCGACTGTTTCCGCGAGATCGTCGTGAATCGACCGGGAGAGAGAACCCCGTTCTATGGGCGCTTCGAGGAATTGGCAGCCGGAACGATGCGCTGCCTGCTGCAGATCCCGGAAGCGGTCGAAGTATTCAAGCTAGGTGACGTCTCGCCTGAGGAGGACGATCTGGCTTGTGACGACTACTGGATGGGCGTGCTGATGCAGATCGCTCGGACGGATAGCCATCCGGTGTTGCGGGTAACCGAAGGTCCCCTGGTCTATGAGGGCAAAGAGGCAAAACTGGAGTTTTTCAACCTGGGAGGCTCGACCATCGCCGTCAACGCGCCCAAGGTGGGGACGCTGGCGCGGATGAAGAAGCTGGCACAGGCGAAAACTTCCTGCGTGCGGCTGCAGTGTGGCATCCTCCGCGGGTCGGCGTACGCGATCGATTGGATTCTGGCGCGACTTCAGCAGACTCCGTAATTGCTCCACTGATCTTTCATGATTCGTTCATGATGATTCTGATTGGTGTGGGCACAAGGATTACACCGATGGTGCAGGCGTTAGCCGCGCGCAGTTGACTAGGGTCGGGTAACCATGCTGACTAAGACGAAGCGAGAACCGAGTAC
This sequence comes from Bacillota bacterium, assembly GCA_050261455.1. Taxonomy (GTDB): domain Bacteria; phylum Planctomycetota; class Phycisphaerae; order Tepidisphaerales; family Tepidisphaeraceae; genus JAPLNB01. The sequence goes on along the minus strand of JBLNDH010000532.1, from coordinate 18,834 downwards.
CTTTGACTGCTGCAGGAAGTTGGGCAACTATCTGGGGCCACACAGTAACAATGGCCCGGATCTTCTCGGCTTGCTTCATCTCGTGGAGCTTCCCACTGAGGAGGATGTGGGTAACGTTGAGCTGAGCGCAGATGCGAGGAAGCTTGGCGCCGCCATACCTCCTAGCCCGATCTCCACTTACAACGATCCATCCTTCCTTTGCCACTTTAGGAATCCATTCATCGTCAGGTCGTCCCTGCGCGTAAAGATCAAGCACATGCGAAATAGCCGGCTTTTCCGGAAATACGGTAAGAAGGCCGGCGAGACGCTCCACGAGGGGCTTCCCAAAATTCTCATCGAAGAGCAGTTTGAGCGCCGGAGTCACGCAGTCGTTTTGCCCTGTAGGAAATCGTAATATCGGAAGGCGGCCTCAACATCTGCCGGCTCAACCCCATATGCCTCAGCGGCTGCCTCGATACTGCCTTCGGTCTTCGCCGCTTCCCAGAGCGACTGCGCGGTATAGCCACACGTCGTCACCATAGGCTCACCGAAGCGGTGCTTGGGATTCATCCTGATGGGAATGCCATGCCATTTGAAGGCATCATACGCAACGGCAAGTCCGTCCTCGCCAAAGGTCAGATCCACCAAGTAGATTTCAACGACCTTCTTCATCGTCATTTGATGCTTTTGCCTGCCTGTCACTTGCACCAAATCCTTGCAGCCTTCCGGCTGAATGTAGATGTCATCACCCAGAAGGTAGGTCGTGTGTCTACGTGCTAAGGGGTACTCGATGTGGTATTTGTCCTCGGCGAGTCGAATAGCTTCCCTGATTTTTTGCAAAGATATCTTCTTTTGATTTCGAATGTCGTGAACAGCAAGGGCTTGTACGAAATCCAAGAAGGTGATGATTCTTTCGTCACCCACGGACAACTGAGAGCGGAGGACTTGTTCACTACCATTGCCGCCGTGCAACCAACGTGTCATCGTTGCTGGCGCAAGGCGGGCATACAGTGCTGCCTCAGTTGGCGTGTACAGTCCAAGACCAAGTTGTTTATTCGTCGCCACCATGAAGCACCCGTATCTGCAAACCCCTATGGTGTTCATTATCGACCGCAAGGTCAATGCCAGTTGCGGTTTTCAAAGCTCCCATAATCCTAGACTGGTGATCCCTCCTGTGTGAACTTCGAATCCAAACATTGCGCGAACTTCTGTTGGATCCTGACTCCCTGCTACCGAGATATGGAAGCAACAAGCGGCCTCGGAGGATGCCAAGGTCCGGAATTGCCGAAACTTAGGATCATAGTTAGGATCGCCACGGCATTTCGTACTTGCCGAATCGGCGAACAATAAGGGAAGTTGCGACAATGCGATCAATTTCGCTGATGCTCTTTTGCCTTGTGCTGTGCGGATCAGTCGCGTGCGATCGGCGATCATCCCCCTCGCCTGCCGCGATCGCCGCGGCTCAGGCTAGGCAGGCGGCATCGGGCCGGGCCGACTTGCCCCTGCAATGGGCGGTTGTGGGAAAGTGGCATGGATCGGACGAGAACATTGAATGGATCGTTGCCAAGGATGTGGTCATCTGATCGCATGGGATGAACCTTTATGCGCCGCGTATGTACAAGGTGACCGCGGAGGGGGACAGCCATCTGACAATCGTGCTGCAGGGTGGTGAGGATGATGAGGTGAACATCACCTTCAGTGCAGATCGGCGGCAGATGAGCTGCCAACTGGGCTCAGCGTCGGAGCCGGGGATTGTCCACCGCATGCAGTACGTCGATGAACCGCGCAAGTTGGGGCCGGCGGAAGAATGAGGGTCCGGTGTGCGCGCAAAACTCCACCGCCCCGGGTCGATGTCGGGGCGGTGGATGACCGAAAAAAGAATCGTGCCCACCCATCCGTAGGTTCGATCTGCAGAGCTTGTCACTTAAGTGGGGCATTCACTAGGTCTGGTGTCCTGCACCGCTCGTCAGCGACTTACCCGATGAATAATCCCCTGAACCCCGGTAAAGATCAGCCAGGGCAAGCCGCCCGCCGCGACTCATAGCCCGCCCCAGCGAATCCGCACCAAAGTGGTCGGTTGCGGGAATCCCGCACGTGACCCACCCCTTTCGGGTACTTGAGCCCGCCCTGGAATGATGCTGATCAAATGGGCGGAGGCTTACTTCCGTTGACGATGCGTCTGCAGCCCCTTGGCTCGTATGTATCCGCGAACATATTGCGCGAACGTTTCTGAGTTGTCGGGGAGCTTGGCTAGGCGTTTGTCCTGGATGTCGTTCTTCTTCCACATCATGAGCTTGGAATGAATCTCTTTGAAAGAAAGGGGCTTATCGCTTTGAGGCCCCTCCTGCATGATTTCGTCGTAGAGGCCATGGCACGCCTCCCACACTTTCGAAACGTGGGGTTGGCCATCCTGCTGCTCCTTCAGCAGGATGGATTTCATGGCTCTGAGCTCGTTTTGCAGTCGCCGGAGCTGGTTCTGCATCCGCTCGATGACGTCGATGATCTTCTTATTCCGATCCTGGCTTGGCATCATTGGGGGTATCATTTATCGCGTGTCCCTTGGTTCTGTCTTCCGATCCAACGATATCGGTTAGCGCGGCCATTGAGACCTGGCGTGCCTTTCTCTATCAGCTCAAGTACGCCCTCCGCACAGAACATCTCCAGATATCGTCCGGCTTGTTTGGGTTCTATACCCAAGCGTTTGCCCGCGTCATGCGAGCCTAGGAAGAACCGCCCATCCGGTTTCGAGTAATCTGAAAAGGATGCCAGCTCCCGGCACCATGCACCCAACAGTCTTACAATGTCCGATTCGTACCCCCATTCATCTGATAACGGATTTGCCTTCGCTCTTTCCAAGGCGACCTGCCGGATATCTACCCCAAGTGGGTATTTTGCCTGATTCCAGGCATGAACAAAGTCCGCCCAGTTTTCTTCGGTCGATTTTGTGCCAATTATCGACTTTGCCTTTCCATACCACTTGTTGAACCACGGCCTAACTTCACGCAATGGCTGGTCTTTCAGTCCAGCATCGAACTTCAGGCCCCGCGCCAACTTCATCAAGCAGGCATTGCGCTCCCCTTCTTGGGACGGAATCGTTTTCGCGACAATGGCATCGGGTGTCGCAGAGAGAGCAGAGAGGGCAGAGAGGCAGAAGCCATCCTCTGCTTCTCTCTGCTTCTCTGCCATCTCTGTCTGCTCTGCTCTCTCTGCGACATCGGGGAACTTTGCGAGATTCGTTAATTCCGAGACAAACGCCGGGTTTTCATTGACTTCGCTGGTGGTTCCCTTGATCTGGTCCCCCGTCACGATGAAGAACCTCTTGGCGCCATAGACTTCCACGCCGGACGCTCCGTTTCGATGTCCGCTGCCAGATAGCTTACCCCGCAGCAGAATGTGTAATCCCCTCCCGGAGACACTTCGTTCAGCGTATGAACCACATCGACGCACAAGGTCCTGAGCTTCATCAGTGAGGCTGCCGTCGTCGCGAATCCAGCGAGCACCATCAAGGTCGATGCCAACGATGTCGTTGTTCAACGCGTAGCCGATGGCGCTACAACGTCTATCCTCCAATTGCCTCAGGGCATCATCGAAGGTTCCCCATGTGTCCGGGGCGTTGCACTTGGCGTTTTGACTCGGATCGGCGATGGTGATTGGTCTCTTGTCAGGCTTTTCTGAGGCCTTGGGTATGAGTTTGAAGCCCACCCACTGGGGTCGATTCCGCATCTCCTTCAAAGGAAATCGTCGCAACAGGTCCACAGCACCAGATGCGGGCCTTTGATATGTCCCGGTAATCGATTTGCGACTTGTAGTCTGGGTTGTTCCCGCTCGAATCTCAATGACCTTGAGAGAAGAATCCGTTGACTGTGGCGGAGGGGCGCAGGTATGGTGAGTGCTCACGTTGTTCTCCTTGTACGCCGCCGAGGGCAGCTCGGCGGCGTTTCCGTTCAGCAGATTCCTTCTGCGTCAAGCTCCCGATCGATGGCGGCCTCGGCGCGTCGCTGAGTGGTCGTCGTGGTCACAGATGCGCCGGGGCCGTAGGTCAGCGCGTTCACGAACCGGGCGATGGCCTCACGCGAGGTCCGGATGCCGCCGGGTGTCTTGACGAACTCAAGCCGGACGCCGTGCACGCCGGGCCGGAAAGCCCTATACACTTTGCTGATGTGGCCGGGCCGACCTTCGGTGTTCCGGAATGCGGGCTCGCGCGTAGCCTGCCGGGGGGAGAGGATGTACTCGGAGGACAGGTCAATCATCGCGCCACCCCCTTATCACCTCGCGCAGCGCGTTGTGACAGCACTGCCAATACGGCTTCGCGGTTGAAGCGGTACCGTTTCCCGATTTTCAGGTGAGGGATTCTGTCGGCATCGGCCTCGGTCTTGATCCACGCCTCCGGGAGGTTCAAGACCTGCGCCAAGGCCGGCAAAGATAGCAGTTGTGAATTGGCGTTTTCCATGCCCCCAAGATGCAAAGGGGCGTCGTGCGCTCGGCGTGCGCCAGGCGTGCGTTATGAGTGATTCTGGCGATTTTTAGAGGATTTCTTCGCCTTCGCGGAAGCTTCGGCCTTGCCATTTGTGGGCGGGGCCAATTTGTACTTGCCGTCGCCGCATCGCTGGATCATCGTATCGAAGGCCGGATGATTTCGAAAAATGGTGTCCATTCGAAACACCGATTTTTCGTCTCGCTCAGGGTCAACGGAATCGCGGATCGTCTCTTGATGTAACCCGAGGCCGGTCTTTTCCCACTCTTCCCACAGTGCTCGCACTGCCGCGGACTGCACCCCAAGGGCGAAATAGTGTTCGTCGCCGAACCAATTCACCATTGTGAAGTCGGCGTTGTGAACGGCATTGGCGGCAGCCGTAGTGGCGGGCTTGCCACCATTCGGAGCATCGTTTGTGGTGGCCTTGCCTTCTGCCGGTCTACTGCTCGCGGTTGGCGATGCAGTCCCAGTTCCATCGGGAATGAGGATATGGTTGTGGATGACCACATTTCCGACACTCGCCTGAGCAATGGCTGTTGCTGCTGCGCTTGGGGCGGGGCCTTGTGCTGCATAGCCGAGCTGAGTCCGCATCTGCATTAATTCCGACGCTAGACTGGCTTTGGCTCGATCGGACTGCCGCTGCAATCCTTTTTCACACCAGCGAGATAGAAGGCTGTTCCACAGACTGGCCCGCGACCCTGGATCATTCATTGCTTGATCTGAGTATTGCGACAACTCAAGCCAAAGGTCAACAGAAGATCGCAACGCCGCCCGATGGGCGGAATCGGCCACAACCGGCCCGATTTCCACCGGATGGCCGGCGGTCGCAAACTCAATGTTCCAAGCGGCCAGAACGGCCCCACGAATTGACCACGCATCACCTTCGGAGAAGCACTGAACGCCCGTCAGGTGAAACTGTCGCTTATGGGCGATGTATTCGTCCCAAATGGCCGCCATCGCCTCCCATGCATTCGCCGAAGGTGGTATGGGATCGGGGAAGAGCACCGTTTCAACGGCCGTCTGCAGCAGCACGGAATACCAAGTTTCCACTGTCTCTTGAGGCAAGGCGTTTGGCGTGTCAGCCAACTCGAGGACCCCTCGCATCTGGCTGACCGCGAGCAGGCTTTTCTCGGCCAGCGCATGTAACCTGGCCAATAGCGTTTCGGTTTTCCACTGGACGCCGAGCACTCGTAGCGTGTCCCGTATATCCCGGAAATCGTCCGGATTCTCACTATTCGCCATACCTCACCTGTCTTTCATCGGGCCGATCCGGACGGGGTGATGGACAGGTGAAGAACACCACCGCCGTCCGAATCGACAAGCCGGTGATCAGCCGGCCGATTCCATGTCACACATTAAGCAGCAGTTGGCAGAAATGAAAGAGGGCCGGCGGCTTGCGACAGCCGTCGGCCCAAATCTGTTCATGCCGCCTGCTGGGGTGGTATGACACACCCATCCTCGTTGCGGGTCCACCCGTGTACCTTCTGAAGATGCGCATTCAGGCCACGGGGGCCAATCTTGTACGGCTTGCCACAGTGGGGGCAGAAAAACAAGAACGGCGGCTTCATGCTCATGATCATCGGCGGCCAACCCTCTTGCAGGGGCTTGATCTCAACATCCGCCGGTAGATTCGGCGGTAATGGCCATCCATCCGCGGCGATCTTCGTTGCCGCCGCCCTGATGTCGGCTTCGAGCTCCTTCATCTCCTCGGGGGCGAGCTTCTCGGGCTCATACATATACGGAGGCGTCTCGGATTGTCGACCGAGTTCTAAACGCCAAACCTCGGAGACAGCCACGGCCAACTCGACGGCGAAGAGGTCCGGACTCAGATGTTTGTAGATCCGGACAATGCCGTTCCGGTTGTCGATCTCGCTGTTGTGCTCCTTACCAGTGGCGTTGCTGTAGAAGCAGGCATCTGACAGCACGATCCTGAAGGTCCGCCCGTTGATCGGTATGCGGATACTTGTGACGAAGTGGAAGCGGGATCCTTGCATGGTGCACTCTTGGTAGATGGTCGAGTAGAGGTTGCCGAGCCCATCGGAAGGCGGGCGCGGCTGTCCCCTACGTGTTGCTCACTCTATCTGGCCGAAGATCTTCTCTGCGGCGGCCTCCAAGTCGGATTGAAGGGTTTTCAGTTCCCCGCTGGCCAGTGCCTCGGGGACCCGCTCTCCCGGTTTGAAACCGTAACGCTTGCGCCCATACCACTCGTAATACCGTTCGAGCATTTCCCACCGCTGCTTCGGGCCGGCAGCCACGAAGGCGTGTATCGCCACGACCAAGGCGATGCGAGGACAGTAGCCTTCCACGTTTTCCAGAGCCAAAAGCAGCTCGTCTATGCTCTCACAGGCGTCCTTGGCAGCCTCTTTGATCTGCCTCCAAGCTCTGGGCCGCCGATATAGGGTGTCACAATTGGGGTCGGTGTTCTCACGCATAATGTGCTCCAAGATCGTAGATAGGCTTGATGTTCTGACGTACACAAGACATGCTAATTCCTCCTTCATGCGCCCCGTTCCGGCCGCGGTCCGCCAAGATCAAGCCGAGCGGGGCATGACTATTTCGGGATGAATAGTAAAGTCTAAACTTTACATTGTCAAGCCTAAACTTGACAGCATCAGAGAATGGTGGGATACTGATCACATGCTCGATGTCGAGAAGATCCGAGAGCTCAGAGAAAAGGCCGGCTTAACCCAACAGCAGGCCGCCGAACTCGCCAAGCTAAAAAGCCGACAGCACTGGAACGAGATTGAGAGCGGTAGGCAGACCAATATCACAATGGATACGCTGGAACGCATTGCCAGTGCCCTCGGAGTGAAGGCCAAGGGTCTGCTCAAGTAGCGTTGGCCATGGCGTGAATTGCCCCAACGTTTTGGGTACCTCAAGTCTCTGCTGCGAGATATTCTTGCTAAAGGTTGGCGATACTCAGAAAGGGAGGACCATGGAAGCAACGAAGGTTTCAGATGTTGAATGGCTGAAGCCATCTGAGCTGGCCCGACGCTGGAACATGAGCCAGCGGACAATCCAACGCTGGATCCGCACGGGGAAACTTCCGGCCATGAAACGCCTAGGCAATCCCCGCGTGCATATCTCCATCATTGAGCGTCACGAGCAGGAGGGGTTTGGCGATCCGCAACCCCAGAACGCTATTGAGCCAACCCCGACTCGGAAGAGGAAACTGGAGCCTGTTCCGGACCGGGTCGGCGAAATCTTAGCCGCTCGCGGACATGAGTTACTGCGGCGCGGAGCCGATCAGCGAAAACCGTCTCCATGCAAACGTCCTTATTGAAGCAGCGTTGGATCAGGCCATAGCAAAGGATACCCACACCCAACAGAGCCAAGGACATGATGGAATAGCGGGTCTTGATGGCAAGAGATCGTCGGCGGCAAAGATGATCTTTGGCTGCAATGGTCCGACGATAAGCGGCGCGTACGCGTCAAGATCGGCTTTCTGTAGCTTCCCCCGCTACCATGAGACCAACGAGCCTGCAGACGAGTATAACCGCCGCCATTCCCAACAGTTCGAGAGCAAGTAACTATCGTCCCGAAAACATCAAGGCAAGGAATGCCATTGGCGCCACACCCAGGCCGCACAGGAGTACGCCCACGACCATCAGCAGGTTTTCCCACAAGAGATTGACTATCACCAGCGAGTAGGCCACAGACTGAAGCCAAGGATGTAGGAGTAGAAGAACAGCCTCAGGCCTCCCCAGCCGCGAGTTGTTCGCCATATCATCAGGAACAATGAGAGCGGAATTGCCGCGATGAAGGCAAAGGCGGTTGCAGCACCAACCTGGGGCGCACAGGCAAGCAGCAAAGGATAGCAGGGACATGGATCTATTCTCGTCGGCAGCGCCATCAGCAAGCCTCCGACGGCAGTCCCCGCACACCACGTGATCCTGCCATAGGTGCGGCTTCTCCAGCGATCCGATTTCGCGTCCACAGTTCGCGCATATCTATGATGTCGTAGTGGTCGGCATCGTCCGAAGCGGCGTATCGCTTCCCTGCCGCCCCGGTACGTGGTAGCATTTTGTCTCCCATCAGTTCTGTGGGTATTTCCGTTCGGTGGTGTTCACTCAAGATAGCCGTGGTAGCGTGGCGCTGCTGGATAGTCCATCAACTCAGAAGCGAGGGGTTGCTGTGAGTGCTCAACAAACTGTGGCTGAGGTTTGCCAAGGTTGTTTCAGAGAAATCGGCCAGGAGGAGACTCCTTGCGTTAGCGATGGGAAGGTACTATGCACGGCGTGTTGGTCCATTCGCAACAATGCACCTGCTCCGGTTCCCATCGCAGTTCCACCGAGGATCGCAGGATGGTTGCTGTTGCCGGCCCTGCATGTGATCATCGGGCCACTTCTGTGGTTCGGCTCGGCGATCGAAGCAATGAAGGTCGACGAATCTGTTCGATCGCAGTACGGAAACGCATCCTCGGTCAATGCCCTTGTGGGATTCGTGTTTGTTTCATCCGTGTTTGTCGGTCTGCTCCAAGTTGTGTGTGCGATAGCGTTTTTTAAGAAACTGCGTGCGTCCAGGCCACTCATGATCGTGATGTATTCCGTGGTAATTGCAGTCAACGTAATATTCGAAGTGTGGGCGAACAGCGTTTTTCAGTCTCAAACCGATTCTTCCTCTATTCGAGGGATCATGTTCGCATCTGGTTGGCTGGTGTATTTCCTGATGTCCAAACGGGTCAAAGCCACTTTTATCCGCTGACGCTGCGAAACTGCTGCATCTTGCTCGCTCCGTCAGAAATGTGGGTTTCCAGCGCAAAAATGAGGGTTCACGTGCGGGAATCCCGCAACCGACAAAAATGGTGCGGATTCAATCAAGTAGGTCGGAGACGTGACATCCGACCACGCGTGCGGCGGTTTCCAGGGTATCCAGGGTAGGATTTTCGCGCTTGCCGCATTCAAGTTCGTTCCGGCGTTTGCGTGGCCACTCGGGCCGAGCGCCGCCGGCCTACTGGCTACGGCAATCTAGGGGCTGGCAGCCTGGGTTCCTAGCTGGTCTTCATATCGAGAGCTCAGGCTCGCGGTGTAGACACAGGCCCGCAGGGGCGAAGGAAAAGGAATTTCATACACGACCATACACGATTTTCATACACTCCCTACGCTCACGCACATTCGTCACATCCATTTAAATGCACCAGACTTAGATTGGCCGCCTTCGTTCTGAGTCGGGCTCCATACTCAAAGCGAGATCTCATTATCCCCGGGCATTTCGTTACTGGGCGACGAAGAACAATATGCCGGTGAGGAGCACGGCGTAGAACCGTCAGCCGGAAACAGGAACTCGCTTTTGTAGGACAAGACCATGACCCATACGGCACCACGGTTACCCACTGTAGGAGAGATTGCACGCCGCCATAACGTCCCGCTTCATCGCGTTGAGTACGTGATCGCTGCCCGCCAGATCAGGCCCATGGGCAGGGCCGGCAATGCGCTGGTCTACAGCGAGAAGGATGTCGGATTAATCGGGGAAGAGTTGAACCGCATCAGCAGCGAGCGGAAGGCGGTTTGCTGTGTATAGCCCCTGCAGCAGCATCACAGAAACAAGATCGCCGTCAGGCGTGAACCTGGCGGCGATGAAAGTTACTCCCTATGACAAGCTTCCAAAATACACGATTTCGCTTGCTGTCGTCAACTTCTTTCTGTCAGGTGCGGAAATCCCATACCTGGGGCGGACCAATCACGACGGAAGGGGGTGGCCAATGGGTTTTGTGAGACTCCCTGCCGAGTGGAAACGGATACAGGAACTCCGCCAACGCAGAGACTCTCTTGTGTGCGAACTCGAGTCTCAAGGCGTGCACCCCACCGAAGCTCTGCGACGTGCCAACGATGTTCTCAAGAGTGAATGGCGGCAGTGCCCACCTTCGCGGGAGGAGCAGCAGGATGCCCAACTTCGAGAGCTTGTTCGCAAGGCTAGGGAGCGTGGTCGTTGGGTCACGCTCACCGCGTCAGAACGGCGACGGCACCGCCGCCAGGCAAGGAGGCGTCCATGATGGCGCAGCCGACGCTGTTCCCCGAATTGTCGCCCCTGATCTACAACGGTGCACCTCCATGCCGCCAGGTGGACACATCGAAGGCAGCGGCCGAGAAGCAGAAGGATCGAGCCCCCAACATCAGAGCGCAGATCCTCAGGTTTGTTCGCAGTCAGGCGGAATGGGGTGCTACCGCCGAGGATGCCGGCAACTACCTGGCTCGTATTCGGGGACTCATGCCTGATACCCCTTGCTGCCGGCTCTCGGCCGCGGCTCGGCTCACCGAGTTGAAGCTGGGTGGATTCATTGAGGACAGCGGCCGGCGGCGCAAGACGCAATCCGGCTGTGCGGCCATCGTGTGGGTGGCGACGAATAAGCAGGGAGATGGACGGGTGTGCATAAAAGAAAAACGACCATGAAAGACTACATCGATCTGATGGGCATTGAGGTTGTCGCCGAGGGCACCGGCAAGCATGCATTCCTCGGTGTATTCGACAGTCCACGCGGCCAACTGTGGCTGCCGTTGCCACCTGAAACCCTGCTCGACTATTCCGCCTGCCAGCATCACGTCCTTGTCGGGACGGGATGGTTGTACCGGTACTTTTTGGCAGAAGGGATGGACGAGGAATCCGCAGATCGCGTATGGCGCAACCTGACGGAAACCCTCCTGGCCAACCATTGGCGGCAGGTCACCAACGCGGCGTCAGCAGCGATGAACTGATTTTGGGGGCCTGAAACGAAAAACAAAGTGAAGTTGCCCTTTACGAAAGGAAAGCATATGCCTGTTCTCAATCGCCCTGGCAGTATCATTCGACACAACGGGCTCTTCGGCTACACATCACCCGATCCCTCCTATGGGTTCCGCGGCACGGCATTCACTGCGTACAACCCACGGAGGGCTATGCTCCTCGCCGGATACGATTCTCCGGAGGACATGTCCGATCCCATGCTGCCCTACCCGATGCCTCACCAGCCGGCATCGCCGAATCGCCTGGCGGATTCGCTGTTGCCCTCCATGCCCACCAGCCATGCCCCGGCCACACCCCAGTTTGCCCATCCCAACGTGGCGTTCAATCGCGCCAATGACGCGAATGCCGATGTGGCGTATCTGAAGACGCTGCTGCCTTCGGCCGATCCCGTTGTCAATGCAATGCGGGCGCGATCCATCGCCGCCAAGAGTGGCGTTGCCAACGGCTTCACCGGGAATGCGTTCCTTAATCGCGAGCTGATCACCGATTCCAACAAGCGGTCGAACGACGTGACCGGCGCTACGGTGCGGGGCATGGATGCCTACACCACCACCATGCTCCCGGCCCTGTCCAGCGAAGTCGATTCACGGGCGAAGCTCAACACCTCCCGATCCAACGAGATCGACCAGATGCTTCCGTACCAGCAGGACGCGGTGAATGCCAACACCTGGGGCAAGCACATCGAGAACGCCGGGAACTACTCGTTCCTGCCGTATATCCCACAGATAGCCGAGCAGCAGGTGGGAGCGGCGAAGCTCCGCAACGAGCGGGATCGGAAGATGTTGCCGGCGCTGGTCAAGTCGGCCGAGGCCAACGTTGACGACAAGGCGGGGATCATTGAGGGCTGGCGACGGTTGACCGACGCCGAGCGCCAGTTCGTCAACCAGAAGCAGGTGGTCAGCACCAACACGAATCCATACAGCAAATTCGACGCGCTGGACCAAGAATACGAGTTGCGAAAGAAGATCAGCAAGGAGAACGCTGATGAATGGCTGAAGACGATGCTGCCATCTCCGAGGCCAATCCCGTCGCCTTCCTCCCCCACACCGGCCAATGGATTCCCGCAGCTGATGGGCGGTTCCACGATGATAGGCCCACTGGGGGGATTGATGCCCACGCCTTCGCCCGCAGCGCCGACCCCGCCGATGCTGCCAACTCCGGCACCCTTGCCGACTGTCGCGCAACTGCAAGGGACACCCATCCAGTTGCGGAACGGCCAGATCGTGTACCAACAGAAGGACGGCAGCTACATCGACCAGCAGGGCAATCGGTTCGACAAGCAGGGCAAGCATCTCACGGCCGATCTCGCCCGGCAGATCCTTCAGGAGACTGGCGGCGACCGTGAGAAGGCTCGTCAGATCGCCCGCAGCCGCGGGTACGGGTTTTAAGGACAACTGCAATGAACGATCTCGATCAAGAATTTGCGGCGTTGCGACGCGAGCTGTTGCAGCTCAAAGGCGAGGTGGCCGCGCTGCGCACGCCCCGCCAATCGCTCTTCCTGGCCCGCGACGGCGACAGCAGCATGCAATGGCGGGAACTGGCCTTCGAGGACGGGGTTCTGGCCGATCATCCGGACGGCCGCGCCTGCACCGACGACGCCGACGCGTCCGCCCTGGTCGCCCTGGCACAGAATCAGTTCGCCATCTTCTCGATGCGCGATGGCATCAATACGCGCTACGTGAAGATTTCCGGAGCCAGCGAGCGGTTCATGGCCAAGATCACGGGGGGTAATGAGAACGGGTACACCTGGGCCAAGCTCCGGCGCAAAATCGACGGGACGTACGAGCCCGATCCCGCCGGACCCACCGACGCAACGGAGGGATACCAACGGGCCAGAGAGTGCAACGGCCGCGACGTGACTGGCTACGGAACGCCGATTGTCGAGATGACGATGGGGACGGATGCCAATGGTGTCCGCTGGCCAGAGTTTGAGTTTTCGCCCCCGCCGCGCGTCAGCAACTCCGGCGTTAACGTCGAACCGACCTATGGACCCAATCGAATCAACATCCCCAGCGATTACGCCCTGGGCGGCGAGTTTGCGGCCAGCGGGATTCTCATGGACCATTCCGTGGACCTGAAGCTCTACGGATTGACCATCAAAGAGGGGGGCGTTGTTCGCGGCAGCGAAAAGCTCATCTACACCCTGAACTTCGAAGGGGCGAGCGTCACCGCTTCGGGCAACACCGCCACCATTACCCTCACCGGCTCGGGAACGCAGATAGTGGGCATGACCATCACGGGCCTGGATTGCCAGATCGGCGGAACCACCTCGGCTTCCTGCACCACCCTGTCGCTTCCCACTGGCTTGAGCATCAACGACGATGGCAGCAGCCATGTGACGGTGCACATGGAGGTGTACGGCGATTGGGACGTGGAGTCCGCCGGCGCCGACCAGTTCATCCAAGTGGTCGACATTGCCCCCAGCGTCGAGTTCCCGGCCGGCGGGCTGGAAATCCTGTGGGCGGGGTTCTGGCTGCAGTCGTATGCCAGCCAGCCTTCCACTCAACTGATGGCCAAGCGCTGCAAGACGCTGTCGGTGGGGAAGGACTGCCAAATCACCTCGCCAGCCGATGGCGAATGCATTCTATCGGTGCCCTTGTACGGCGATGGGACAGGGGCCTATCCTGGCTGCATCTCCATCCTCAATGGGGCCCCCAACAACATCAACGCCCTCGGCCGGATGGTGAAGTTCAATGGCATCACCGTCAATGAGTTCCCGATGTGCGTAACGGCACTGGAGTTCACCAATTGCAGCGTTACCTATGTCAACGGGGTGGCCACGATCGAGGCGCCAACTGGCGGGGGCGGAACCACCATCATCAACACTCCCCTGGCCATCGAAGGGGTGCACAGCGATACCGGAAGTACCTTGACGCATGATTGCACGTTGCTGACTTTACCCAACGGGATCAGCGTAACCAATCCCGATAGCAATCACCTGGTGTTGCATCCAGAACTCTACGGCGACGGCGACGTGGAGACGGACGAATCGGCCCAATTCATCACCACTGCCCCCATCGTGCCCGACTACGACTTCCCGGCCGGCGGCATCGAGTTTCAATGGCTGGGGGCGTGGGCGAACTTACGGAACGACGGCGATCAGCCGCTAACGCCTTTTAGGCTTACCCATTTTGACTTCGGATACGAGTTCAATCTGGTGCAGGATGCCACAACGCCGACCCAGTACAAAGTCACCCTGCCGATTACAGGGGATGCTGGGAACAACCCTGATGATCCCTCCGTCACTCGCACCGGTGCCATCGCTGTCTACAACAGCGATGGGCAGCATGGTCGGCAAGTGCGCTGGCTTGGTTTCACGACTCAGAATGCTGGCGTTGCCGAGGGATCCGCCTACAACATCAAGACACTGAGTATTCCCGCCGCCTCCAATGACGTCCTCGCCTTCACTGCCAGGCCCGGCAATATCGCCGAGTTGGGGCTGAAGCCCGGCACGTTGGGGCAAACGGCATGGCACAACGGGACCAAGTGGACGATCAGTTGTCCGCGGCTCAGCGTTTATGAGGGCGACTCCGTTCGCAGTACCTACGACACCGAAACGTTCATCTTCAGCAATGCCACCGTCACCCACGATTCCGTCACCCACAAGACCACCGTAACCTGCGGCGGGGGATCGCTGACGGTGCAGAACGGCGGGGCATACCTGAACGATGCCCAGGGCAACCCGGTCAAGGCGACGATCCTCAACATCGAGGGCAACGGCACCGAGAACGTGATGGAACTGGTTTCCACGGGGACGGCGGGAAAGGTGAATCTGCGGCTAAAGGCCGCTGCCAACGGAAAGGTGTTGCGGTCCAACAATGGCACGTGGGAAGCCGGCGACCCGATCCCCCTGGGCGACCGGGCGCGGAAAGTGTACCAGATGATCACCAGTTCATCCGCCGGCTTTGATTACGTGTATGCCGTCAACGTTTCATAGCCATGTCTTACAGTAGCCCCATCAACGACAACTACGCGTGGGATTCGGTGCATAACTGGAATGAGCACGTGCGCGCGTTTAACGAGCGTGTGTTGCTGACCGGATACGGAATCGCTTCCGGCGTTCCCTCGCTGCTTCCTGAAGTCGTGGCCGGAAGGACAATTCTGCAACACTGTGGTCCGGGAGATCGCACGTCGAATCCGCGAAGAGCATCGGTTTACGACCTGCAGCAATTGGCCAAATGCACGAACACGTGGCTGAAGCCGAGCTTGTCATCCATGCAGACTTACACGCCTGCGGAGATCTACGCCGCCACCAATGGGCACAGCGGGTACACCCGCAAATACCGCAATAGTGCAGGGAGCATTGTCACAGCGTACGGTGATCAGCGGGAGGACGATATTTTCGGGCCTTGGTTGTTTTCGGAACTGCGCACATCGTTCAGCCTCATGAAGCGGGTGCGATCCGGCGCAACCCTGGACTCGATTGGAACGGAGTATTGGGGCAATTCGATGTACGACTCATTTGAAACCTGGGGTGAGGCTGCCAGCGCCGCAGAGGCCAATTACGGACCATCGCTTGGCGTTGGCTGGCCACAGATGATCTACCGGGGGCTACGTACGGCAGCAGGGTACTGGGCGGAAATCGAGACGATGACGAACCGATTCTACCTTAACCTTAACGCCCCCAACCCGATCAATGCCACGGCTAAGTTCTACGTCCATGCGGGAATAAGTCAGAATGCCGGGGACGCGTTCGATGCAAACGGATGCGGCGTCCTGAACAACGCTTGGGCAGCATGCAGTGACGATATTGGCATCTCGATCGAAACAGAACAAATCGTATCCAATATCGTCGGCAAAAACACCATCCCGGCAAGATGCGGAACCCCACCCCTGCAGCAGCCTACAGACCCGGGCGTATCACGTGGCTTCTGGGTTGATGATGCCTGCGTTGTATTCGATGGCAGCAACACATTCGCCTTCCCCTGATTCACGTGCGGGAATCCCGCACGTGGCAGTTTCTGCATGGGCCGAAAAGAGGAATGCATGACAAGGCTACCACAACCAATACGGATGGGACGATCATTGTTGTCGCGGGATTTCGATCTTCTGATTCGAGCAATCGTGGAAGATCCTGGCTGCTTTGGAAGGCCGAGTACTCATGGGAGGAGTGAATGATGGTCCAAGCAACGTGCGATATGGCCAAGGTAGTTCGGCGGGCCGCCCAGAGGAAGCTGGGGCTCTTTGCGGCCTTTCACGAGTTCGATGTTGAGGACCTGACGCAGGAGGGGCTGATCGCTGTCCAGAAGGCGGCGGATCGGGTGGATCCAACCATCGCCAGCCGCGCGACGTTCGCCTATACGGTTGCCGCCCGTCGCATCATCGACGTATGGAGGAAGCGCAGCCGTGAACTTGAAAGAGAGTAAAAGACGGCCAGGCCCGCCGTGGACATGCCCCCGGGAACCTTTATCCCCGAAACCGTGCAGGCCAAGTGGGTGGAAGACACGTACCGGGGTTGCCAGAGAAAGTATGGAAACCGCCGATTGCGGGTGGGACCCAAGTTCTTGAACCTCGCCCAAGTAGCAGCGGTGTTGCTGCTGATGTACCGGCTACAACTGAATGCCGAGCAGGCTCAGATCCTCTTGGCCTCCCGTGAGGACCTTCGGCACGCTGCAGGGTTCCTGCACACTCCGGGGCGGAACTTCTTCAAAGCGGTGTTCGCGATGATCGAGGCACATCGGGCCGCCGATGAGGATGCCAACTAGCCGAGGATGCCATCGAGATGGCCGATGCTCGGCTTTGATTATTCGGCGTAGCGTGCCCCCAAATTAATCAATGAGAATCAAAAGAATCAAAGCGGAGAACGTGCATGAGTCGAGGCAGTACCATGGTGGTGATCGAGAACGAAGAGCAGTTGCAGGAGGGAGAACCCCCATCCCGCGCCAAACGCCGGCGTACCTGCACCTGCGGGGCTTACCCGTGGCCCCATCGCCCCGGCGGCGGCCTGTGCCGGTTCCCCGACCCACCCGAGGAGGCGTGGAAGGGCAAGGCCAGCAGCCACGCCCCGGTGGGTATGCGGCGGCGGAGCGCCATCCGCAGGCGATTGCTGGCCCGGTACAACCTGCACCCCATCCGCGATCGGGAGAAGATCCGGCGTTGGCTGCCCAAGCTGTATGTGGCGTATTGCCGGCGGTATGGCCATCCCTACGCCGAATGGTGGGTGGGATCCCTGCCCGCCATGCGGGTGAAACCGGAGGGGAAGCGAAAACTGAGCGTGCCCCCTGCTGAACAGGCCATTGAACCCGTGCCCTGGGATCGGGAGCGGGTCGCCCGGAATGCTCGAATCCGACGCCGGCAGGAGCAGTGGCGGTGAAAAGCGTGCCCCCTGAGGTGCAGGCGATTTGGTCTCGTGCCGCTTCAGCCTCTTCCGTCAAGTGTGCACACGCTCCATTTGTGTCCCAAGCCGACATCTGGTTCGCCTCAGCGAGGGCCAATCTATCAATTCGCCGAGGCAATGGATCTGCGGGCGTGCGGGGCTTGCGGTATCGATCCAAAACCCTACTTTCGTTCTCCTGCGAAAGGGCATCGAGATGCAGATAACCAAACACGTTCACATGATCCGAATCCCGTTTACCATTCCCCTGGGCCCCGGGAGGCAATTGGACCGTTTTGTGTGGGTCTACCTCGTGACGGGAAGACGGATCTGGGTCATTGATGCCGGGGTGGCCGGTTCCTGGCCTCGCATCGAAGCCTACCTGCAGTCGCTGGGCCAGCCCGCAAACGCGATCGATCGATGCCTGTTTACCCATGCCCATCCGGACCACATCGGCGGCGCCCAGACACTACACGAGCGAACCGGCTGCGGGTTTGCCTGCCACGCCGAGGACCGTGCCTGGATCGAAGATGTTGCCCTTCAGGCCTGTCAGCGCCCCGTGCCGGGGTTTGGTCAACTGGTCGAAGGCCCCGTGGCTGTTGCTGAGGAACTCCGGGATGGCCAGCGGCTCAAACTGGAGGCTGGCCAGACCCTCCGCGTGATTCATACGCCCGGCCACAGCCGCGGCCACCTTGCTCTGGTTTATGAACAGGACCGGGTCCTTTTCACGGGAGACTGCGTGCTTCCCCTGTCGTCTCTGCCCATCTACGAGGATCCCCGAACACTTCGGAAATCCATCGCCAAACTGCAGAAGATCGAGGGCATCGACGTGCTGCTGTCCTCGCTAGCAGAACCCATCTACGGCCAACAGCCGATCGCCGAACACCTGAGCCAGGGGGCCGACTACGTTGGGATCATTGATGGCTTAGCCAAGCAGACGCTGCGAGAGGAACCGGAACTGGATCCAGAGGCCCTTGCGCGCCGCGTCATCGCGAGGCTTGGTTTGCCGGAGGTGGCCGTTAATTCCGTCACTATTCGCGCCATCAATGCCCACCGTGCGCGGTAGATGCCATCACCATTCAGCGCCGGCCAGAAGGTTAGGAATGACTCCGGCTCCCGATGCCTGCAATTCTGGCGTCTTGTCGTCGCCGGACAATGCAGGTGCCCATCGCCAATAGGCTGCACCTCAGCCTAGTTCGCCTTCCTCCCGCTATACGAGAACGCGCGTCCGAGCTGGAAGAGCAAGAATCCACGTGCGGGATTCCCGCACGTGAACCGCGTTTTTGATGTCTTCCGGGCCTATTCTGCATTGGGGATCGCCATCCACCGCCCCGCCGGGGCAAGCTTT
>JBLNDH010000531.1:0-5535 GCA_050261455.1 Bacillota bacterium | reverse complement strand
CTCCGACTGGGTGGCTGTGGCCAACCTGAACGCTCCGGGCCACATGACCGTCACCGCCTATGGCACCACCGCCCTGAGCGTCGGGGCCAAGGACGTGCTGGCGATCAAGGCCAGTGTGCCGGCCACCGCGACCTACGGGGCGGCTGGGCTGCTGAAGCTGGAGAACGTGAAGGTCAACGATGCGGCGGCTCAAGGCGACACCGCGGTGCAAGCGGTGGCGTACCTGGGCGACGCCACGGGCAACAAGAGCTACACCGGCATGGACGCGGCGTACATCGCCAACGTGTCGGTGAAGGCCGTCAGTGGCTTCGACGCCTTCCCGGCGATCGACCCGGTGATCATCGGGGACGTCAGCGGGAACGGTAGCATCGGTGGCCTGGATGCCAGCTACGTGGCCCAGAAGAGCGTGGGCATGGCCCGTCCGGAGATTCCGGACCTGCCGACCGCGACTCCGGCGGCTCCGATGGCGACCAAGGTTGCGACGACGAACGCCGCCGTCACGACCAAGAAGGCCGCTGCCAAGGTGCAGGTGAACAAGGTGCAGACGAAGAAGGTGTTTGCGAATGGTCAAATCCGAGTTGCTTCGACGAACAGCGCAATGGTCGGAAAGGTGACTCAGAAGGCCCAGAACACCTTGTTCGGCGGAAGGAAGATTGAGTCCGATATCCTGAAATAAGGATATGGGAATGGCCGGGCCGAGTGGTGATATCTGTTATCACTCGGCCCGGTTTTTTTTCGCCCTCAACGGGCGAAAACATGTGGTATAGTTCATAGGTTTGTGTAGTTGATATGGGTTGAGGGCAGGAGGGATGCGTATAGCAGCTCACCTTCTGGGCTGTGGGGTGTTGAGGGTATTTGCCGAGTTTACCTGGGTCTGATAAGTGGAGCCTTGCCGGTCGGGGTAGGTCCAGCGAGGTTCGCGCGGGCAGAGTTATCAGAGAGGGCGCCTTTGCTCCGTTGCATGGCTTGGCGAAGTGTCGCGAGGAAGATGCTGAGACATGCGGAGGTCTGACCCGGGATTCTGAAGGCCATAGTGATCCATGCAGCTCCGGATGCACATCGGCCGCAAGCACGATTGGAGGTCAGAGTGTTTCACGCTTTCTTTTCCAAGAACGGGAATAGCCGGAATGGCTTGAAGAATAGTGCCAGGAAAGTCGGTCGGCGGCAGGAAAGGGCATCCTGCTGCATCGCCCAGGCTGCCGGTGCAGTAATGGAGGGCTTGGAGGAACGCCAGCTTCTGAGCACCGTGTCCGTGCCAGTTGACTTGAATGCTGAACGTGGCGAAACGATTCATGTGCCGATCATGATCGACGATGCGTCGGGACTGATGTCCGTAGGGTTCAGTGTAACGTACGATACAAATGCTTTGGACCTGAGCGATGCGGATGTGGTCAAGGGCGAATTGCTGACGGGTGATTGGTCGGTTGTTGCGAATACGAACGATGCTGCGGGCACGTCGACGTTCTTGGCATACACGGGTTCTGCAGGAATCAGTACCGGCTCGGGCACGCTCTTCGATTTGGCTTTCCACGTTCCCCAGAATGCTCCGACGGGTTTGACGACGGTGACGATCAACGGCGATCTGGATGAGAAGCCGATCACCGCGATCACGAGCAACGTGAATGTGATGGACGAGGCTGCGGTGCGGCTGTCGTTGCCGACGGATCTGAACGCGCGTCCGGGCGAGACGGTTCGCGTGCCTGTAACGTTGGACAATGCTGCGGGACTGATGGGCGCGAATCTGACCATTACCTACGATACACGTCTGCTCGATTTGGTGAACGCCGATGTGGTGAAAGGCGCTTTGCTGACGGGCGATTGTCAGATGATCGCGAACGTGGATGATGCCGCCGGGAAGGTTCAAGTCGGGATGTTTGTGGGCGGTCTGCCGTTGAGCGGCGGCTCGGGCACGCTGTTTGAGTTGGTGTTCCACGTTCCGGCGGATGCGCCGTCGGGTACGACGGCTTTGAGTTTCACCCAGAACGAGTTGAACGAAGGCGAACTGGTGGTTCAGGCGAGCAATGGAAGCCTGACCGTTCAGGGCAATAGCACGCTGACGATCAGCGGTGACCAGGGCGGCACTGCCCAGGATGACGTGATTCGCCTGCAGCTGAGTGAAACGGACAGCTCCAAGCTGAATGTGTACTTCGGCAACAGCCAGACGCCGACGACCTATTCGCTTTCGGGCGTGAGCAAGATCGTTGTAAATGGCTTGGCGGGCAACGATCGGTTGCAGATCGATGCTTCGCATGGGATGCCGGCGGTGAGCGGGGGCATCGTGTTCAACGGTGGGGCAGGGACCGATCGGGTAGCTATCGAGAATACCGGCAGCATGAGCATCTCGGCGAGCGATACGCAGTTGGTGTTTGGCACGACGCCGGTGACTTACGCCGAAGTGGAAGGCATGGGTTGGGAGCCCGGAACTGGTGCGGCTCTTACCCTCGGCGGGAATCTGGCCGTCGCCTTGGATGTGTCGGCGAACCTGGCCAGCCTGACGTTGAAGGACTCTGCGAAGCTCAGCCTGGTGCAGGGGAGCAACACGGTTTTGAAGGTTGGAAGCCTGAGCATCGGGGCCAATGCGACACTCGACCTGGGTGACAATGACCTGATCGTCTCGGCCACCCCCGAGACCAAGCAGGCCGTCTTGGCGGCGGTTTCCGGCGCCATCCAGAGCGCTCGTGGCGACGGCAGCTGGGCCGGCAAGGGCCTGACCAGCAGCAGCGCCAAGGCGGTGGCCGAAGCCCTGACCGGCAACACCGGTCTGGCGGCCATCCTCAACGACGCTGGCGGCGAAGCCATCCTCAACAGCTTCGATGGCCAGACGGTCGGCATCAACGACATCCTGGTGAAGTACACCTGGAACGGCGATGTGGACCTCAACGGCGTGGTGGATGGCGATGATTACTTCCTGATCGACGCCGGCTTCATCTCCAAGCTGGACCAGTATCGCAACGGCGATATCGACCTGAACGGGGTGATCGATGGCGACGACTACTTCCTGGTGGACGCCGCCTTCATCTCCCAGGGCGCTCCGCTGGCGGCGGTCCCGGGCAATGCGTCTCCCGCCAACCTGGTGCTGCAGCAGTTGTTCTCGATCAAGCCTGTGCTGTAACGACAGTTGGAACGATAGCACGGCGATTGAGCATTTAGAAAGATGTGGAGGCAAGTGCGCTGGGCCGCTGTTGCGCAGCGGCCCAGCGCGATGCGTTGCCAATCGGGGTTCGATTATGTGCGTTGTAATCGAGCCCGGTGCAACGACGCTGATTGTGGGTTGCGTCGTTTAGGAGCGTGTTTCCCAACTCGGCTTTGCCGACGTGTCGATGTTTGGCGAAGCGGATTTGAGACTTGCTCCAATGAGTGTCCGGGAAGGGACTGGCTTGGCGTGTAGCCGCGGCAGAAATGCGTTTCTCGCCGCCAGGGAAATGACAGGCCGATAGGTCTGCTCCAGCAGTCGTGGGTGTAAAGCTGGGTGGTGAGCCAGTTTCTCGGTACTCTCCGAAAGCTCGTGCAAGAAACAGTTGTTCGTGGCCGATCATCGGATTCGGAGGTCTTGAGACTCGATCTGAGCATGCCCTGAAATTGGGCGCATGGTGGAGTGGTGCTTGTGCGCCCAGCCTCAGTGGCGGTAATGTAGGTGACAGTACGGCAGCGAATTGCCAGGCTATGGGAACTGAAGAGGACAGAGCGTAGGATAGTGACGTTTCGGC
Organism: Bacillota bacterium; assembly: GCA_050261455.1. Classification (GTDB taxonomy): domain Bacteria; phylum Planctomycetota; class Phycisphaerae; order Tepidisphaerales; family Tepidisphaeraceae; genus JAPLNB01. Next base: position 1,828 of record JBLNDH010000531.1, on the reverse strand, counting down.
GTGGAGTCGGAACGCCGGTGGTGGTCGGGCTTGGTGTGTGGGTATCCTGTCGTTGCAATTGTGGTGTTCACCGAGCCATATCAGCACGCACGAAATCGTGGTGGCCGCTCTCGGATACGCGGTGGCTTATCGCAGTACACGTCACCCGTATGACGGAGACTGGGCGCCGATGATAGGTGCCCGCCGAAATGGTTGGCCGGCTCGTTTGGATCGGGTTGGCGCTTCCGTGCAGGCCGAACCAGTCGATTTCCCATCAGCCTCATCGCTTGGCCGGTAAATTGGGAATGGGTGATCAGGCAGTCTTGCGGTGCAAGCGGCCGCTGGATTGCGTGATGAGGACCGTGCGACAGACTCGTCTTCAGCGAGGTACGAAATGTCATTGGGATCTGCGCCACGAGCAAGGAAGTCCAAGTCGGGCTGGCTGAAAATCGCTAGTGGGATTGATCGTCGGCGCTCGCGGGGCGTGACTGGGGGGCGAGTCTGGGTGGAGCAGTTGGAATCTCGCCAGCTGTTGAGTGGGGATGCGGTGGCGGCTGCGGCGGCGAGCGTGGTGCAAACAGGATTTGGCAAGTATCAACCCCTGGATCGACTTTATCAGGAATATTTGGCGCAAGGCACCTCGGCTGGGTTGGCCGAGGCCAATCCGCTGCTCCAGGTGTTGGGCGATCGCGTGGCGGTGGAGTTGTTGGCAGCGGATTTCAACACGAATCTGCAGGGCCAGTTGGAATCGCTCGGAATGCAGATTACGGGAAGGAGTGGGACACGGATTTCGGGGTGGGTGCCGATTGCCGCATTGTCGGAGTTGTCGTCGCTCAGCGGTGTGAGGGCGACCCCCTCGTACAAGCCGATGACTAACGTGGGGTCGGTGACGAGCCAAGGGGACGCGGTGATGCGGTCGGACGATGTGCGTCGCTATCTGGGCTACGACGGCACGGGAGTGACCGTGGGGGTGCTATCGGACAGTTTCAACTGCCGAGGGGGCTATGCGGCGGACATTGCCAGTGGGGATCTGCCGGCGGGAATTCGCGTGATTGCGGATGCTCCGACGGGTACGGATGAGGGGCGGGCGATGCTGCAGCTGATTCACGATGTGGCGCCCGGGGCAACCCTGATGTTTGCGACGGCCTGGGGGGGGGAACTGGATTTTGCCGACAACATCCGGGCCCTGGCGAATGCGGGGGCCGACATTATCGTCGATGACGTGCAGTACTTTTCCGAGCCGATGTTCATGGACGGCGCGGTTGCCAAGGCGGTGGACGAGGTTGTTGCGCGGGGTGTAGCGTACTTCTCGTCGGCAGGAAACCAGGCGCGATTGTCCTACGAGGCCTTGGGCGGATCCTTGGGCGGATCCTTGAGCGGATTCAGGCCCTCTGGCCAATATGTTACCTTAAGCGATGAATTCCGGGAGGAACTCCATAATTTTGCTGGCTCCGGGGTCGATCCCTATCAACAGATTACCGTGCCGGTTGGAACGGGCGTGATCGTCTCGTTCCAGTGGGCCGAGCCGTTTCGCTCGCTGGTTCCGCAGACAGGGGGGGTGAAGAGTGATCTGGACATCATTCTGTATTCGAACGACGTTTCGCAGGGACCCATTACCGGGTCGGCGCTGTTCAGTCTCGGCGATGATCCGATCGAGGTGTTCGAGTTCGTCAACGACGGCTCGTACGACAGCAACCAGGATGGGGTTCCCGACACCACGTTTCAACTGGCTATTGGCCAGTGGAATACGACCGGGACACCGGCCATGAAGTACGTGATGTATCAGATCGGGGATCGATCGAAGGGGACGGTGACGATCGATGAGTATGCCACGAATAGCGGGACCTGC
>JBLNDH010000530.1:0-3694 GCA_050261455.1 Bacillota bacterium | reverse complement strand
GCCGACCTGGGTATAGTCAATGCCATCGGCGGATCGTTCGATGGCGTAGATGACCTCGTTGTCGGCGTTGTCGGTCCATTGGAGGGAGACGCCCAGGCCACTGGACGCGGCGGTTGCGGTCAAGCCGGTGGGTACTGCTGGAGGCGCGGTGGGCACGGCGCCCTGGGCGCTGAAGTCCTTGAACATGGCGCTGACGTAGTCGGACGTGGCGCGGGCCTGGCCGGTGAGGATTACCTTGAAGGGAACGGTGTTGTCCCAGTTGGTGAAGGTGGCGGTGGCGCCCAGTTGGTCGTCAAGATACATCTGCACCTGGGCGTTGGTCCCGCCCAGGGGGATGTAGACGAGCTTCATGATGTGCTCGCCGCCGTCGCTGGCGACGCTGTTGAAGCTCGGGATGGCGATGCCTTGATCGCCAACTGTCTGATTGTACGACCAGCCCTTCTCGGTGGGGTTTTCGCCGAAGTGGAGATATTGGCCGCCGACGGTGGGCTGGAGGATCCAGAGGCTGGACCGCCAGGCGGTGCCAGACCCGTACAGGGAGAAGCGATCGACGGTGATCGTGGTCATACCCTGTGAGGAGAAGACGCCGCGTGATTCGATGGAGCTGCCGTACCAGTACTGGCTCTGGGCAGATCCGCTGAGGGTCAGGCCGGTGGAATCCTGATAAGGTGCGAAGAAGCCGGCCTCGCCGGTGTTCTCCAGGCCGCGGAGGGTGATGTCCCACTTGGTGGTGTCCACGCCGTCGCTGGTGAACGAGTCCACAAGGCTCGAGATGGCAGCCGGGGTCGTGGCGGTCGCGGTATTGCTGTATGCGGAGTACAAGCCGCCGCCGCCGGCATTGAACGCCCGGACCCGGTAGGTGAAGGTGACGCCTGCGCCCGGAGCGGCATCCACGTAGGTGCCGATTCCGCCGGTGCCGGAGATCGCCGGCAGCGTGGCGACCTCCTGGAAGTTCACGCCATCGGCAGATCGCTCGAGGCGGAAATTGATTTCGTCGCTGGCGTTATCCTGCCACTGGAGGGCGACGTTGACGCCGGCTTCAGGGGAGGTTGCGGCCAGGAGGGTTGGCGCTGCCGGGGGCTGCGTGGGGGCTTCGCCTTGGGCGCTGAGGTCCTTGAACACGGCGCTGACGGAATCCCCGATGGCGCGAGCCTGACCGGTCAGGACCACTTTGAAGGGGATGTTGTTGTCCCAGTTGGTGAAGTTGACCGTTGCGCCCAGATTCCCGTCGAGATAGATCTCCACGTTGGCGTTCGTCCCGCCGAGCGGGATGTAGTGGAGCTTCATGACGTGTTCGCCGGAGTCGCTGGCGACGTTATTGAAGGAAGCGATTGTGGTTCCACTTCCGACGATTCTCTGGTTGTATTGCCAGCCAGTTTCGCCGACGTTCTGGGCGAACTGGAGGTACTGGCCGCTGGACGAATCCTGAACGATCCAGAGGCTGGATCGCCAGGCCGTGCCCGCGCCTTCCACCGAGACGCGGTCGACTGATACGGTCGTATCGCCTTGAGACGAGAATACGCCGAGCGACTCGAGGGAGCTTCCATACCAGTATTGTTTGGTTGTGGTTCCGCCGAGGATCAGACCGTTGGCATCCGCCACGGGCGCGTTGTATCCGGCTTCGCCGGTGTTCTCCAAGCCGCGATTGGTGATAGCCCACTTGGTTGTATCGACTTCGCTGCCGGTAAAAGAGTCCACGAGGCTGGTGATAACACTGGACAACAGTGTGCGCTGCTCGAGCGTCTCGATGACTGTGCGTGATGCGGCGCCCGCCACGGATCGACGCCTGCGCCAATGGTTGCCCAGGCGTGTGGAGCCGCGGAGTGTTTCAACGATCGTATCCTTTCGAGATGGCATGCAGTTCCTCCTTTGCAGCGAATTGATGCACCGCGAGCCAGTCTGCTGCACATGCGACAGATGTTCTGGGCGTGTAATCAACTGCTGAACGAAATAGGACGTGAATCAGCGGCGGTCCGCCCGCCGCGCGCAGAAATGAACGCAACGTTGAGATCTGAGCTGCACTGATGGCAATCACCGCACGAAGCATCTTCTCACGCTCCCGGCGACACCCACTGGCAGATCGTCCATTCCTCTCCGCGTGAGACGTGCAACTGTTTGCGGAGATGGCCCTGACCGTTGTGGTAGTATGGACGACCCGCCGGGCACATGCAAGCGCAATCTGACAAAGACTTTCGGCTGTGCAATTCTTGCCTGGTTGCGAGCACAATATGATGCGCGCAGGGCGTTGGATGGTGGGGCTAGGGGGCAGGGGTAGGATGGGCGAGAAAGTCCGCGCATCGGGGCTGTACCTGCATAACCCGACAGATCGGTCGTTGCGTCAGCCACGATATCGAAGCGCGGGGGCCGCGGTGCCGCAACTCGATCTTCGCTCAAATCCAGGGTTTCCCTACGCGAAGCGCCGCCTGCGCGGTATCCTTGCAGGGGTAATCGGGCTCACCCTGATAGGTGATCCGCACCTGGAGGCCCTATGCGGTTGGTTTCTCGCTCAATCCTCGCTGTGTTTGCACTCCCCGCCGTTTTCGCCGCGGGCCAAACTGTCATTCCCATTCGCGACGCCGCGGGCCAATCCCCTATGCATCCTTCCTATCTTACCCTCTTTGACAACTATCTCTATTTCCGTGCCAGCAATGCTCCTTCGGGCACGGACGCCGAGCTTTGGCGCACCGACGGCCGCACTGCCGAACGCGCCGCCGATGTCCTTTCCGGCCCCGAAGGTTCCTCCCCGGCGTATCTCACTGGCTTCAACGGCAAGCTCTATTTCCAAGCCAATGGTCCCAGCGGTGCCAATCGCCTTTACCAGTTCGACCCGAAAACTTCGGCCGCCTCTCTCGCCCCCGGCTCGGCCGCCAATGCCTCCCTCCCCGACGAACTGACCGTCTACAACAACACCCTGTTCTTCCGCGCCACCAACTTCGCCACGGTCGGCGCCGAACTCTGGAAGTTCGACGGCACCACTCAGACCCCCATGAATATCTACCCCGGCACGGGATCCTCCTATCCCCAGCACTTCATTCAGTACAACGGCCTGCTCTATTTCAACGCCAATGGCCAGTCCGGCCAGGGTTCGGAACTGTACCGCACCAACGGCACCACTGTGGTCAACGTCGCCACCCTTTATCCCGGCAACGGTTCCAGCCCCGAGAACTTCTGCGTCTACAACAATAAGCTCTTCTTCTCGGCCTACGATGGCGTTCGTGGGCGCGAACTCTGGTCGTATGACTCGGCCTCCAACCAGGCCCAGCTCGCCGCGGACATTGTCCCCGGCGTCTCATCCTCCTCGTCCAATCCTTCTAACCTCGCCGTCTACAAGGGCAAACTCTACTTCCAAGCCACCGACGGCCAGCATGGCTACGAACTCTGGGCCTACGACGGCCATGCCGCTGCCATGGTTGCCGAGATCAATCCCACGCCCAACCCCTACAATGGCGATGACTGGATGATGGACTCCTCTCCGACCGCTCTCACCGTCTTCCACGACAAGCTCTATTTCGTTGCCGACGATGGCGCCCATGGCCGCGAACTCTGGTCTTTCGACGGTACCACCGCCCGCATGGTCCTCGACTTGAACCCCGGCTCCTACGGCTCGGGAATCTCGGAACTGGTCGTTTTCAATGACACCCTCTACCTCGCCGCCGATGCCCTCTACAACTCTGCGCAGGGCGTCCCGGACCCT
>JBLNDH010000529.1:0-24393 GCA_050261455.1 Bacillota bacterium | reverse complement strand
CGCGGCGGAGGCTCGCAAGCAGGTCGTTTGTCTGGTGGAGCTCAAGGCCCGATTCGATGAGGAGCGGAATATCCTGCTGGCCCAAGCCTTGGAGGAAGCCGGCGTTCATGTGGTATATGGTGTGGTGGGACTGAAGACGCACACCAAGACCACTTTGGTGGTCCGCCAGGATCCGGATGGGATCCGCTGTTATGCTCACATCGGCACAGGCAACTACCATGTCGAGACCGCTCGGCAGTACGTGGATCTGGGCCTGTTGACCTGCCGGCCGGAGATCACCGAAGATCTGGTTGAGCTATTCCATTACCTGACCGGCCGCTCTCTGCAGCGGGATTACCGCAAGCTGATCGTGGCCCCGACGTCCATGCGCGATCGGTTCCTCTCCATGATCGACCGCGAAATCGAACACCACCGCGCCGGTCGGCCGGCTCATATCCTGGCGAAGATGAACAGCCTGGAAGACCACAGGATCATCCGGGCGCTGTATCGGGCTTCGCAGGCGGGTGTGCGGGTGGATCTGCAGGTTCGGGGCTTCTGCTGCCTGCGGCCTGGTGTGCCGGGCGTGAGCGAGAATATCCATGTCATGTCGGTGATCGGCCGATTCCTGGAGCACTCCCGCATCTTCCACTTCCGCAATGGCGCAGAACACTCTGTTGATGGCGAGTTCTATATTGGATCGGCCGATTGGATGTACCGGAACCTGCTCTACCGAGTGGAGGCGGTCGTCCCCATTGAAGATCGCTCGCTGCGTGAGCGACTCTGGGAGATCCTGCAAATCACTCTCAACGACAATCGTTCCACTTGGGATATGCAGCCAGATGGAACCTATGTCCAACGACGCCCCCAGCGTGGGGAAGAGGAACGCGGCACACACCAGGTTCTCATGAACCTGATTCGCCAGCGATCGGCGACCATTGCCCCGCTGGGTGGAAAATAGACTGCCCACCCGTTCCCACCGATTGACGAAGGTACCCGCACAGGCCAACATGAATCGCCGATTTATACACTGACAAGGCGATTCATGAGGCACGACAACGCAATTCTGCTCCTGGGCCCCACCGGATCTGGCAAGACGCCCTTCGGACAATACCTGGAGGCCCATACCTTCCGTGGCCACCGCTGTGTTCACTTCGATTTCGGCGTCCAACTGCGCGCCGTCGCCGCCGGCGAGCATCGCCCCGCAGATCTCACCGAGGCGGACCGGGCCGTTGTCATCCACTGTCTGAAAACCGGCGCCCTTCTGGAAAACGAGCAGTTCGCAATCGCCGCCAAGATTCTGCGTGCCTTTGCCAGCCAACACAACATCGCCGCCACCGAGCATATCGTGCTCAATGGCTTGCCGCGTCACGTCGGCCAGGCCTGCGACGTGGATCAGATCGTGACAGTCACTACTGTCATCAGCCTGGATTGCTCGCCCGAGGTGGTGCAGGAGCGTATCCGCCTCAACACCGGCGGCGATCGCACCGGCCGAGTTGACGATGACCTGGCGGCCATCGCCCGCAAGTTGTGCATTTTCCGCGAACGGACTCTGCCGCTCATTGAGCACTACCGCGCACAAGGCGTGCCGATTCACAGTCTCCCGGTCGGCGTTCAGACGACGCCACACGATCTGCTTCAGCAATTGAACGGGTAGGCATCTACGACATCACTGGATTTCTGCCATACCGCGGCATCCACCCATCGAGGCGGCCGTGCGTAGCCATTCCTTTGCGCCATTCACTGTCAGAATCGCAATAGGCGAGACGAACCGGGCGGCAGTAAGATGCACCAAGCCGTATGCGATCGTCCGTATGAGTGCCGTAGCGGGGAAACCTCCGAACCATCCACAACACTCCAATCTTCGTGAATGAAGCAAAGACGTTGTTCGAGGCGATTGTCTCAGCATAGTTCACATTCACTGAAGGAGCTGGCCATGCGACACCCTTGGCGTACAACTGTGGCCTTAGTCATGGCGATCCTCTTTTCGGCACTGGTGGGAACGGGCCGCGCATCCGAAGGCCTGCTCGTCTCGCCCCGCCCGCCCGGGGCCGAGCCGCTCACCGTGGCCCTGCCGGACACTTCCGTGTATCTCTTCCGCGACAGCAAGTTCAGGGGGAACACCACTCGGCTCGGTGATATCCTGGCCACGCCCGCTGCGATGGATCAGGAACTGGCCAACGTTCATGGAGTCAGTTCGGCCCGCTGGAGTCTGCCGCCGGGGGTGCTGGTCGTCCTGTATGCGAAATCGGCTGGAAGAGGCAGCGAAGTCTTCTTCTGGGGCAAAGGTCAGCTGGAGTCCTTGAACAAATGGCACTTCAACGACAAAGCCAGCAACTGGGCCTGGTACTATGTAGGCGGCGTACCCAACTTCCGCCCGCCGCTACAACAGACGATGCAACTGTTTCCGGCGGGAGCAGGCCCCACGGATGGCATTGCCCCAGGCAGCATCGAGTTCTACAAGGACGCCGATCTTCGGGGAACCCTGACGACGGCGGGCCCGGTGACTCAATTCCCCGCCAACACGCTCCACAGTGCGGGAAAGGCGGCCGGAACGATGAGCTCGGTGCGATGGGACTTGCCGCCAGGTGTGATCGTCGTGCTTTACGAGGACGCCAAGGCCAAAGGCCGGCGACTGCTCCTCTTCGGCAGCGGCCAATACGACTCGGTCAGTGCGTGGAACTTCAACGACAAACTCTCATACTGGGCCTGGTACGACATCGCTGGCGGGCGATAACCGACCAGGAGATTCCGCGCCTTCACCGGGCATAGAATCCTCCGGCGCATCTTCCCAGAAAGGATGGCACGATGAGCATCTCTGCCCAGGCCATCGCCGCGCACTTCGGTCTGCCCATGGCCGAATCCAAGCCCGACTCGAGCATTGCATCCTCGCATTCGATCGCAGCGGTACGCCTGCACCCGCAGACGGGTCAGCGGGAACTGGTGAGTCTGCACTGGGGGCTGGTTCCGCCGAGAACAAAGGAACCCGGCGTCAATGACCGATTGCTGTACGTCCGAGCCGAGGCGGTGGATCACAAGCCTGGCTTGCGCGACGCGTTTCACTCGCGCCGCTGTCTGATTCCCGCCGATGGGTTTTACGAATGGAAACGCGAACGGGCTGGGAAACAGGCCTACTTCATCCGCTTACGCACGGGCCACCTCTTTGCTTTCGGCGGCTTGTGGGATCGGTGGGACAATCCGCAGGGGAACGCTATCGAATCCTGCGTCATTCTCACCACCGAGGCCAACGAACTGGTGCGGCTCCTGCAGCCGCGGATGCCCTTGATTGTCCGGCCCGAACATTACCACCCGTGGCTGGACCCCCACACGCCCATTGAGCATCTCGCGCCGTTGCTTGAGCATTACCCGGCTAGAGAAATGACGTCCTACCCTGTTGGCCCGCCTGTGACCCCAGGCACCCCAGGCGAACCCGCGACGATGGAGCCCATGGAAGCTCATCCCGGTGAGGCGGGAAGAACCTTCCATCCGGTATTCGACGAATCGCCCCCTCGCAAGCTCCATCGTCAGCCGTCGCCGGATCGCGGGAATACGTCGAATGCATAGGGATCTCTCCTTTGCGAACGGAGGGAGATTCACAGCCAAGGATGAATCGGCTCGACCAAGCCACTACGCGATGTTAATCGCCCGGGCAACGAGGATGATGGTGATCGCCAGCGAGATGATGGCTTGCACCATCGTCAACGCCTTGGCCCAACGCGACAACACCGGGGTGTCAGTGGGCGAGAAGGCGGTGCTGGTGGTGAAAGCCAGGAATAGATAATCGACAAACCGCGGGGACCACGGCCTGCCATCCGTGTCCCGAACTGGCTGGCCGAGGGTCATCTGTGGAAACAAGAAGGCCCCGGCAGTGTGTCCCGCGCGTTTAGCCCGCTGATGCGGTCCCCCGGCATCTAGGCGCCAATACCATGAAGCAAAGACCAACACATTGCTCAGCCAGAGGGCGGCCGCTGACTGCAACAGGGCAATCGGTGATTCCTTGTGCGCCAGCAGCATGCGGACTAACAACCAGACGGAGGCAAGCAGAAAGAGAGTGATGATCGCATTGAGCAGATGCCCCAGGACCATGTTGATTGCATGGTAGCCCTGTTGATGGGTGATCGTGAGTGGCACGATCAGCAGGATGATGAGGGCCAGCAGCAACCAGCCAGGGCCAATGGAAAGGGACGGGGGCAACGCCAGGAATAGCCCGCCGATCGCGAGCACCGCCACGGCCGTCGGCCAGCGAGGCTCGGGCTGTTCGGGAGGCGGTCCATGTCGCACAGCTTCTGCCATGGAACGCACACAGGTGAAACTAAGCCCGTTCGATCACGCGACAGGCTCCATCACGCGATAGACTTCATGTTGCTGAGGGTCCGATCCAGATTCAAAGCCGCCGTGACAATGGCCAAATGGGTAAACGCCTGCGGAAAGTTCCCCAAGCCTTCGCCATGGAAGCCGGTCTGCTCGGCGTACAGTCCCAGATGATTGGCAAACCCCAGCATCTTCTCAAAGATCACCCTGGCCTGATCGAGTCGGCGCCGATCGGTACGGCCGGCATGCGCCAACGCCTCGACCAGCCAGAACGTGCACATGTTGAACGTCCCCTCGTCGCCCGAGAGCCCATCGTTATACAACCGCGTGTTGTAGCGATAGACAAGGCTATTGGAGAGCAGGCCTCCATCGCTCGGATCCTTGCAGATTGCACCGAGCGTCTGCAGCATCCGCGGATCGTTGGGCGCCATGAAGGAGACCAGGGGCATAATGAGATTGGATGCATCCAGGCTATTGCTGCCATAATGCTGGACAAACGCCTGGCGATTGGAGGACCAGCCGAATCTCACCACGTCCAGAAAAATCTCGTCGCGGCACTGGAGCCACTTGGCGCGATTGGCCGGGAACGCACGCATCTCCGCCAAACGCAATCCCCGATCCACCGCCACCCAGCACATGAGCTTGGAGTAAACAAAGTGCTGCCGGCCGCCACGCGTCTCCCAAATGCCTTCATCCGGCAGTCGCCAGTGATCGCAAACCCAGTCGATCAATCCACTCAGCTCCACCCAGAGGTCCCATGAGATCGGCGCACCGTACTTGTTATAGATGAACACGCTATCCATCAACTCGCCATAGATGTCCAACTGCAGTTGGCGGTAGGCGTCGTTGCCAATTCGCACCGGGCGGGAGCCCATGTACCCGTCGAGGTGATCCAGGATGTGCTCGGTCAATTCGTGCTCGCCATGGATCCCATAGACAACCTGCAATCCCCCATCGGGTTTCCGTTCGTGGCATCGCTGCTCCAGCCAATGCATAAAGCCAGCCGCTTCCTCGGTAAAGCCGAGTTGCAGCAACGCATAGAGCGTGAATGCCGCATCGCGGACCCAGGTGTAGCGATAGTCCCAGTTTCGCGGGCCGCCAACAGCCTCTGGAAGGCTACACGTAGGAGCGGCCACCAGCGCCCCGGTAGCCTCGAACGTCAGCAGTTTCAGCGCCAGCGCCGACCGGTAAACCACCTCTCGCCAGCGTCCCTTATAGGTGCATTGCGCCAGCCAATTGTGCCAGTAATCGACCGTACGCAGGAACAGCGACTGCTCCATCTCCTCGGAGATCACCCGCGCCCCCAGATGCTTCTCATCCAGCACGCGTAACACAAAGGTCGCCTTCTCGCCAGCCCGAAGCGACAGCACCGTTTCGACTCCGCCACGATCCTGCTTGAGCTCGAGCGGTACCCGGGTCGTCAACTCCAGCGTCATTTCCGGAGCCCGGAAGATGACCCCTCGATCGATGAAATCGACCTTATGCAGATCCCGGCCATAGTTGAAGGCAGGATAGCACTCAACCCGCACGGGGACCGAGCCGCGAATGGCCTCCACACGCCGGACGATCTGCCGGAATCCGGGCTCGCCATGCGTGATCCCCACGGGCATGTAATCGATGACCTCCACCACCCCATCGTCCAGGAGAAAGCGAGTAATCAGGACATTGGTCTCCGGCCAGTAGGTCTGCTTGCGGGTGACACGTTGGGCCGTGGGGAAAATGCGGAAATGCCCACCTTTCCGGTCGTCCAGGATCGCGCCGAAAACGCTGGGCGAATCGAAATGGGGAAGGCACAGCCAATCGATCGATCCGCTGCGACCAACCAATGCGGCGGTGTGCATATTGCCGATCAGGCCGTAGTCTTCGATAGGCAGGTAAGCCATAAGCAACAATCCGGTGGTAGTGAACACCAATACGCAAAGCCCGAACCATCGGACAAAGTGAGAATCCCAACCACCCTTGATGATCAAGAGTGGTTCGCAACGTATCGCGCCCTGCAACAGCCGGGAACGCCCGTACTGCCCGTTCAATCAGGCAGCTCGTGGCGACACCTCGAATCCTATGAAGGGATTATTGAATTGACCACAAGCTAGACCCAAGAACGCATCTCCATGGGTCCTGTTCCCCCCAAAGTCGGGCCTCCATCCGACAACGAATTCGGTTGAACCTCGAGACAGGATCGTGTGCCCGCGACCGTATCCATTGGCAGACGCATCAGCGAGGGTGACGTGCGTACGTCCGCGTCAGATCAGCCAGGCGACCGACCACATCCGGTGTCAGTTGCTCGGCAACGAACCGCCACTGCCAGTTACCCCTAGGCCGCCCGGGCGTGTTCATGCGTGCCTCGGCTCCGAGCCCCAATACGTCCTGCAGCGGAGCCATCGCACATTCCGACACCGACGCCCAGGCCAGCCGAAGCATCACCCAGTTCTCGTCTCCATCCGCGTATGACGCATAGCGACGCAGGTCAGCCCGCCCTTTGGCCGAAAGCGACACATACCAACCGCAGGTCGTGTTATTGTCGTGGGTGCCCGTGTAGACAATCGTGTTCCGTCCGTAGTTGTGGGGAAGAAAGCGGTCGTCGGCATCTTTGCCGAAGGCAAATTGCAGAACACGCATGCTTGGCAGGCGGAATGCATCCCGTAACTCCTCGACTTCCGGTGTGATCGCGCCCAGATCCTCGGCAATCAAGTGAAGGTCGCCAAGCTTCATGCGAAAGACCTGGAATAGCTCGGCCCCAAGGGCTTTCACCCACCGACCGTGCTCAGCGGTTGGCAGATGGGCAGGAATCCTCCAATACGCTTCGAAGCCGCGAAAATGATCGATTCGCACCCAATCCACTTGAGCCAGCGTCCTGCGTAACCGGGCAATCCACCAGGCATAGCCTTGTCGCCTCATGGCGGGCCAGTTGTAAAGCGGATTGCCCCAGCGCTGTCCTGTCTTGGAGAAATAGTCGGGGGGAACACCGGCCACGGCTGTGGGCCTTCGATGTTTGTCGAGTTGAAACAGCTCCGGATTGGCCCAGACGTCGGCCGACTCGCCCGACACAAACATCGCCAGATCCCCCATCAGTCTGATGCCCCGCGCGTGCGCATACCGCCGCAGCATTCCCAGCTGCCGTGAAAACAGGAATTGAATGAACTGGTGTTTGCCTATCGCATCTCGCAGTTCCCGGCGGGCCTGCTTCAAGGCAAAGGGCTTTCGAAGAACCAACTCCTCGGGCCAATCGAGCCACGATGCCCCCCCCTTGGCCTCCTTGAGGGCCATGAACAGCGCAAAATCATCCAACCATTCGGACTCAGCCTGGCAGTACTCCTCAAAAGAACTCCGCAGTCGGCGGGAGGAGTCCGTCCGAAAGCGATCCCATGCCAGTGAAAAGAGCCGCGATTTGAACCGTTCCACTCGTTTATAGTCCACATGATCCTCAGCGAATACCTCCGTCGAGCAATCGGCCCGGCGCAACAGTCCATCCTTGATCAAGCCATCGGGACTGATCAGGTTCGGGTTACCTGCGAAAGCGGAAAAGCACTGATACGGCGAATTGCCTTCGGCCGCAGGCCCCAAGGGAAGAACCTGCCACCAAGTTTGTTGAGCCCGCGTCAGCGAGTCTACCCAGGCATAGGCGGCGGGACCGAGATCACCAATACCCCATGGCCCTGGAAGCGAACTGACATGAAGAACAATGCCCGCACTTCGCATGCTTGAGCTCGTCTTCCCGCTTGAGGTTTTCTTCGATCGCGCCTTCACTTCTGGCACCTCTGGCGATGCGGGCTCTGCAAAACGCCTGCCCGTTGCCGGAGCACGGCACTGCATTTGCCGGATAAGTCATTTTTACGGGAGAGGGCTCTTTAGTGCCTTCGGAATCAAAACCACATGCAGCATGCGAGCGGCCAAGTTCAAGAGGTAATCGCATGAGAATATGGCCGGGAAGACCTTATCCACTGGGCGCCACATGGGATGGGGCCGGCGTCAATTTCGCAATCTTCTCGGAAAACGCCGCCAAAATCGAACTATGCCTGTTCAACTCCTCCGAGGCGAATGTCGAGCATCAACGGATCGAGCTGCCGGAATGCACCGACATGGTCTGGCATGGCTATTTCCCCGATATCGAGCCCGGCCAATTGTATGGTTACCGAATCTATGGCCCCTACCAGCCGCACCACGGCCATCGCTTCAACCCCAACAAGATCATCCTCGACCCCTACGCCAAGGCCATTGGCCGCGATGTCCGCTGGGACGATTCCCTGTTTGGCTACACCATCGGCGATCCCCATGCCGATCTGTCGTTCGATGAACGCGACAGTGCCGCATTTGCTCCGCTGGCCTCGGTGATCGATACCGCCTTTACCTGGGGCGATGATCGCCCGCCGCGTATTCCCTGGCACAAGACCCTGATCTATGAAGTGCATGTCAAAGGCTTCACGATGCGCCACCCGGAAGTCCCGGAAAAGCAGCGCGGCACCTACGGCGGGCTGGCGTCGGAAGCGGTCATTGAGCATCTGCTCGACCTGGGCGTCACTGCCGTCGAGTTGATGCCGGTTCACTATCACCTCAACGATCGCCATCTCGTCGAGCAAGGCCTGACCAACTACTGGGGATACAACACCCTGAGCTACTTCGCGCCGCACGTGGAATACGCCTCCCGGCATTCCCCTCGCAAGTCCATGCAGGAGTTCAAAATGATGGTGCGGGCACTGCACGCGGCGGGCATCGAAGTCATTCTCGATGTGGTCTACAACCACACCGCCGAGAACAATCAGACAGGACCCACCCTCTCCTTTCGCGGCGCCGACAACGCCAGCTATTACCGCCTTGCTAAGGATCGGCGCCATTACATGGACTTCACCGGCTGCGGCAACTCGCTGAACATGACCCATCCCCGCGTCCTGCAGCTGATCATGGACAGCCTCCGCTACTGGGTGACGGAGATGCATGTGGATGGGTTCCGCTTCGATCTGGCCAGCACCCTGGCCCGCGAGTTGCACGAGGTGAATCGGCTGGGGGCGTTCTTTGACATCATCCATCAGGACCCGATCCTCTCCCAGGTCAAACTCATCGCCGAACCCTGGGACGTCGGCCCGGGGGGATACCAGGTGGGCAACTTCCCGGTCCTCTGGAGCGAGTGGAACGGCAAGTACCGCGACACCGTCCGCCGCTTCTGGAAAGGCGAAGGTGACACCGCCTCCGAGCTGGCCAAACGCTTGACCGGCAGCAGCGATCTTTACGAAGACGATGGCCGCAAGCCCCACGCCAGCATCAACTTCATCACCGCTCACGACGGCTTCACGCTCCAGGACCTGGTCAGCTACAACGAAAAGCACAACGATGCCAATTGCGAAGGCAATTGCGATGGCACCGACGCCAACCACAGTTGGAACTGCGGCGTCGAGGGCCCCACCGACGATCCGAAAACCATCGCCCTGCGAGAACAGCAGAAACGCAATCTGATCGCAACACTCCTGTTCTCTGAAGGCGTCCCCATGATGCTGGGCGGCGACGACCTGAGCCACACCTGCAAAGGCAACAACAATCCCTACTGCCAGGATAGCGAGATCTCCTGGCTCAATTGGGACATCGACTCCCGAAAGCAGAAGTTCCTCGAGTTTGTCAAGCGATGCACACGCATCTGGCGGGAGCAGCCCGTGCTGCAACGGCGCAAATTCTTCCTCGGCCGCGCCATCCGCGGCTCGGATGTCAAAGACCTCTGCTGGTTTGAGCCCTCCGGCAAGGAAATGTCGGATAAAGCGTGGACTACCGATTTCGTCAAATGCCTCGGCGTGCGTCTGGCCGGTGACATCATCAACGAGGTCGACGAACGAGGCGAGCCCATTGTCGGCGATACCCTCCTCCTGCTATTCAACGCGCACTGCGAACAGATCGCCTTCACGCTGCCGGCCACCCAGCCCAACCATATCTGGGAAACCATGCTGGATACCGCCCATCCAGAGGCCCCGCCCAAAAGCTTCCGCGGCGAAGAGAAATATCCCCTTGTCGGCCGATCTCTGGCCATGCTTCGCACGACCAAACCCGAGGAAGCCGGCCAGATTACCTCGGCCGCTCAAGTCGCCACGCTCCGCAAGGAGGCCCAGCGAGTTCATCAGCTCTCGCCCATGAACCCGCCCGCCGCTGAATAGCCTCTTGTTTCAGGGGACACGATGCAGCCAATCGATGATGTGCTTCGGACAACCCTGGAACTGATCGCCACCCGCCGGCGCCTCCCCGAGTCCACCTACCGGCTGCAGTTCCATGCCGGCTTTACCTTCCGCAACGCTCGTGAGATCGTGCCCTATCTGCATGATCTGGGCATCACTCACTGCTACGCCTCGCCCTATCTGAAAGCCACCCCCGGCAGCACCCATGGGTACGATGTCATCGACCACCGCACCTTAAACCCCGAAATCGGCTCCAATGAAGACTACGCCTCCTGGACAGGCACACTCCGCGAACATGGCATGTCGCACATCCTCGACATCGTTCCCAATCACGTGGGCGTTGGCACCAGTGGCAACCCATGGTGGAACGATGTTCTTGAGCACGGGCCGGCCTCACGCTATGCCGATTACTTCGACATCGACTGGCGTGGCTCACCCCGTCCGGAACTGCACGACAAGGTTCTCCTCCCGATCCTGGGCTTCCCCTATGCCGACGTGCTGGAACAGGGCCAGCTTCGACTCGCTTTCGAGAACGGCCAATTCTACATCCGCTATTACGACCGCCGCTTTCCCACGGACCCCAGCAGCTGGAGCATGATCCTCGAACACGATTTGGACCAGTTGCAGCGTGCTCTTGGCCCCGAAGTCCCCACACTACAGGAGTATCAGAGTATCCTGACCGCCATTGCCCATCTCCCCCACCGGTCGGACCGCCAGCCAACCAAGATCCTGGAACGCCGCCGAGAAGCCCAAATCATCAAACATCGCTTGGCGGCGCTGGCTGCCCACAGCGCACCGGTCCACCAGCTCATCGAGTACACCGTGGCGATCTTCAACGGCAGCCCGGGCAATCGGCATAGCTTCGACCTTCTGGATGATCTGCTTAACCGTCAAGGCTATCGTCTATCTGACTGGCATGTGGCATCCGATGAGATCAACTACCGCCGGTTCTTCGATATCAACGACCTGGCAGCCGTTCGCATGGAAATCCTGGATGTCTTCCAGACCACGCACGAATTGATACTCCGCCTGCTCGGCCAAGGTATCCCGGCAGGTCTGCGGGTCGACCATCCCGATGGCCTCTTCGATCCGAAGCTCTACTTCCAATGGCTCCAGCAGCATTACGTTGTCGCCTGTGCCAAAGAGGTCGTCGCCACCGACCCGCAGTTCCAAGGGCTGGAGTGGAATGACCTGCAACCCGCCATCCTCGAGCAGCTGCACAACACCACCACGAAGCTCGCAGCCTCGCCCCCCAGTTGGCCTTTATACGTGGTGGCCGAGAAGATCCTCGCTTTCGACGAGCCGCTTCCCGAAGGCTGGGCCATCCACGGCACCAGCGGCTACGATTTCCTGAACAGGCTCAATGGCTTGTTCATCGATCCCGCCAATGCCCCGGCCCTCACCAGCCTCTATCACGACTGGGTTGGGAACAACGCGGCATTCCCTGACGTGGCCTACCAAACAAAACTCCTCATTCTGAAGACCTCCCTGGCCAGTGAGCTGCATATGCTGGCTCACCAACTCGATCGGCTGGCACAAAAGGACCGGCACTCGCGCGACTTCACCCTCAATGGCCTCCGCCATGCGCTGCGTGAGGTCATTGCGTGCTTCCCCGTGTATCGCTCCTACATCTCAGACCGAGGCGCCCACGACTCGGATCGCCAATACATCGAGGCCGCCGTCCATGCCGCCATCCAGCGCAACCCCAGAATCAGCCCGTCGATCTTCCACTTCGTACGCGACGTGCTCCTGCTTCGCTATCCCGAGAGTTTCACCGAGCAGGACCGAGCAGATCAGCGACGTTTCGCGGGAAAATTCCAGCAGCTCACCGCACCGGCAACAGCCAAGGGAATCGAGGACACCGCGTTCTACACCTACAACCGGCTCGTATCCCTCAACGAAGTGGGCGGCGACCCCGGTCAATTCGGCACCACCCCCCAATCCCTGCACCGCTATCTCCAGGATCGGCAGATGAACTGGCCCTTTGGCCTGTCTCCCCTATCCACCCATGACACCAAACGCAGCGAAGATGTCCGTGCCCGGATAAACGTCCTCTCCGAAGTCCCCACCGATT
The DNA here is from genome assembly GCA_050261455.1 of Bacillota bacterium. GTDB lineage: Bacteria > Planctomycetota > Phycisphaerae > Tepidisphaerales > Tepidisphaeraceae > JAPLNB01. The sequence goes on along the minus strand of JBLNDH010000529.1, from coordinate 11,880 downwards.
GGCGGGAATGCGTGCTGCGATGGCGCCAGCTCAATGCCCTCTGTCGGCTCAATGTCGCGAGCCTGTCCGTGCCCGATCCCAATGCGGAATACCTTCTGTATCAAACATTGGTAGGGGCCTGGCCGCTCGATCCCTGCCCCGCCGAGGAATATGCCACCTTCATCACGCGCATCCAGGCCTACATGACCAAAGCCCTGCGCGAAGCCAAAGTCCACACCAGCTGGACCACCCCCAACACCGACTACGAAAACGCCACCGCAGAATTCATCGCCCGCATTCTGGACCCGCAAATCAGTCAACCTTTTCTGCGGGACTTCCGAGCATTTCAGACCCGAATCAGTCACTACGGCCTGCTCAATTCCCTGGCACAGACCCTCCTGCGAATCACCGCTCCGGGGGTACCCGATACCTACCAAGGAACCGAGCTCTGGGATTTCAGCCTGGTGGATCCCGACAACCGCCGACCCATCGACTACGACCGGCGTTGTCAGTTGCTCCACGACCTGCGAACGCGCTTCCAGGCAGCGGATCCCGATCGCAGCTCCCTCGCACAACACCTCACCCGAACCCTTCATGACAGCCGCATCAAGTTGTTCATCACTTGGCAAGCCCTGTCCTGCCGCCGCGATCACCCGGAGCTTTTCACCACCGGTCAATACCTGCCTGCCGAAGTCGTCGGTCCCCAGGCCGACCATGCTTTCGCCTTCGCCCGTCACCATGCCGATCACTGGGCCCTGGCCGTCGTACCCCGTCTACTGACATCGCTCCTGCCCCAAACAGGCACCCTGCCCCTGGGCCCAGAAACATGGCACGATACCGCAATCCGTTTGCCGATGGACAACCCACCCCTTAGCCTCCGTAATATCTTCACCGGCGAGCCCCTCTCTTGGGTCAAATACGGCAATTACCCCACCCTGCAATTAGCCGACGTCTTCGCTCATTTCCCCGTCGCATTGTTTTGTTCTCCTTAGAAGCGGCCCCCAACGCCGGGTTCGGAACGACTTCTTACAACAACTTCCGCCACTCTGCCGCCCCAAACACCAGACACTCAAACGGCAACAGTTCACCAACATCATCCCTCCCCCGCCGCCTCCCCCAATACCCCTTCGCCTCCGACGAAAACAATAGTGACCCCGCCACGCTCTCCGGCAAGCGACGAAGTGCTCCTGTCAGGTTGAAATAGATCTGAACCGTCTTCCCCGCCTCCGGCGTTCGCCCCCCGCGAACCAGTTCAAGAACCGAACCGGACTGCTCATCCGCCAGCAACCGCGATGACCGATGGACATAATCCCGCATGGCCGGCCACTCTCGTCTGGCGATCAGCAGATCCTGATGCAGCCGGCGCAGACCACCCTGCACCGTCCCTTCCGGCCACGCCCACGTCAACCGGGCCGATTCAAACGTTGCCTCATCCTGCGGATCGGGCACCTCCTCCCCCCGCCACATGAAACCGGCAAACTCCTTCTTACGCCCCTCTCGCACCGCCTGGATCAACTCCTCGCCACAGAATGAGCAGAAGAACGGAAAAGGATGGGTCTCGCCGTACTCCTCTCCCATAAACAGCAGCGGCAAGTAAGGCGACAGCAACAGGAGACTCGCCGCCAGCCGATTCTGCGCCGCGTCCCCGAAGATCGTGCGCAACCGATCCCCCCGCGCCCGATTGCCCACCTGATCATGGTTCTGAAGGCAGACGACAAACCGGTCTCCCGACAAATCGCCCGCCGGCGCCCCATGCCGACGTCCGCGATATCGGCTGTAGTTCCCGGCATACAGGAACGGACTCTCCAGCACCCTGGCCAACTGCATCACTTCGCCATAATCCACGTAATACCCCCGATTCTCACCGGTCAGATATGCATGCACCGCATGATGAAAATCGTCGCTCCACTGCGCATCCAGGCCATATCCTCCTCGCGCCGGCGGCAGCAGCAACCGCGGATCGTTCAAGTCGCTCTCCGCAATCACGTGGATCAGTCGCCCTTTTCGCTCGCTCACGGCATCGGCAACCTCCTTCACCTCACGCAGGATGTGCCGAGCGCCAAAATCGTAGATGGCATGCACCGCATCCAGACGCAAACCATCCAAATGAAACTCCTCCAGCCACATCCGCACGTTGTTCAGGACGAATTCACGAACCCCGTCGCATCCGGCGCTGTCGTAATTGATGGCCTCTCCCCAAGGCGTCTTGTAGCGATCCGCAAAGTAGGGCCCGAAATCGCTGAGGTAATTGCCCTCCGGTCCCAAGTGGTTGTAAACCACGTCCAGGAAGATCGCCAACCCCGCTGCATGGCACGCATCCACCAGCCTCTGCAGACCCCGCGGCCCGCCATAGCTGTTCTGAACTGCATACGGCAGCACCCCGTCATATCCCCAATTGCGCGTCCCTGAAAACTGCCCAATCGGCATGAGTTCCACCGCCGTAATCCCCAATTCCCGCAAGCTCGTCAGTCGCGGGATGATCGCCTCAAACGTCCCCTCCCGCGTAAAAGCCCCCACGTGGATCTCGTAGAAAGCCAAATCCTCCCGGCCAATCCCCTTCCAGCCCCCATCGTTCCAGCCGTATCGTTCCGGCAGGATCACCGCTGACGGGCCCGGGATACCCTCCGGCTGCCAGCGTGAACAGGGGTCCGGACGATCTGGCCCCCCATCCAGGCTGTACACATACCGCTGCCCTTCGCGAACTCCAGCTTCCGTGTGCCGGAAGTACCCATTCTCTTCTTCCTGCATCCAACGCAACCGACGCCGCTCGCCGTCCATCAGGATCAAATCAACCCGACGAGCCCGCGGCGCCCATACCCGCCAGCAAACCGATCCATCCGGCTCTTCCACCGCGCCAAGCCGACGCATCTCAGTTTCCACGATTGCCACCTCTCTGGCGCCCCCAAGGGCTCCAGCAACAACACCCGTTGCGTCCTGCAGCCCGCAACATGCATGCCGTTGCCCGCCGCGAACTCCCCTCACGCCAGCAAGCTCTTCCGTATGGATCACCGGTTGACCACAAGCCTGCAGCACGTGTTACCATGACCCTTGACGCGGTGTCGGCATCCTCAACCGTTGCCCAACGAGCAGGTAGGTTCTATGGCAACCCTCATCAACGTCTCCAATCGCCTGCCAGTCACTATTGGCCAGACCATCGAAAAGTCCTCCGGCGGCCTCGTCAGCGCATTGGAAGGACTCGCCGAAAAAGCCTTCACCATGAAATGGATTGGCTGGCCAGGCAGCGACATTGCCGATCCGAATCGCCGGCAGGAAGTCGAGCGAATCCTCGTAACCGATTACGGCTGCCTCCCGGTCTTCATGACCGCCGACGAAGTGGCCCGTTTCTACGAAGGATTCTCCAACTCCAGCCTCTGGCCCCTGTTGCACTATATGCCCACCCGATTCCAGTACGAGCCGATCTGGTGGGACTCCTATCGGGCCATCAACCAGCGTTTTGCCGACAAGGTCCTGTCCATTGCGAAAGAAGGCGATCTGGTCTGGGTTCACGACTATCAGCTCATGCTGCTGCCGGCCCTGCTGAAGGAAGCCATGCCCACACTGAAGGTTGGCTTCTTTCTGCATACGCCGTTTCCCTCGTACGAAGTGTTCCGCTGCCACCCGCAACGCAGCAATCTACTATCCGGCCTGCTCGGAGCAGACCAGATCGGATTCCATACCTTCGGCTATCTTCGCCACTTCAAGAGCGCCGTGCTCCGGTTGCTCGGCCTCGCCTCCGACATGATGCGGATTCGCCACGGCGGGCGAACCACTTACCTGGGCATCTATCCCATTGGGATCAACGCCCAGCGGTTCGAAGCGGAGCTGAACTCGCCGCAGTATGCCCAACAACTGCAGGAAACAAAGGCCGCCCACCAGGGCAAACACGTCGTCCTGTCCGTCGAACGCTTGGACTACACCAAGGGACTGGTGCACCGCCTCGAGGCAATCGATCAGTTCTTGAGCAAGTCGCAACACCACAATCGCGTCAAGTTCGTTTTCATCAGCGTGCCCTCGCGGGAGGGAATCGAGGAATACCAGGACCTTATCCAGGAGATCCAAACCCACATCGGGCGTCTGAATGGACGTTATGCGACGCTGCACGACAGCCCGATCCGTTTCATCCACGGCACAGTCAGCTTCACCGAGCTCTGTGCCCTCTACTCGATTGCCGATGTCGCACTGGTCACGCCGTTGATCGACGGAATGAATCTGGTCGCCAAGGAATACGTCGCCTGCCAACGGGACAATCCCGGGGCCTTGGTGCTCAGCGAGTTCGCAGGAGCAGCGGAGGAATTGTTCAGCGCCATCATCGTCAATCCGTACGACGTCAACGCCGTCGCCGACAGCATCGAGCATGCCCTGGCCATGTCGCCGGCGGAACGATCCGCCCGCATGGAACCCATGCGCGGCCGGGTCCTGATGTGGGATGCCCAGAACTGGGCCCGCTCGTTCATCCACGATCTGGCGTCCCGATCAGAGCCCTCCCCGGCCGGCCAGGATATCGCAGCCGCGAGAACACGCCTCGCCACCGCCATATCAAGTGGCCAGCGTGTGGCGTTCTTTCTGGATTACGATGGAACCCTGCGTGAGATCGAGCGGGAACCCGCCGCCGCCAAGCCACATGCCGACGTGCATGCCCTTTTGGAGAGACTGCGCCAGTGCCGCAATGTGGACGTGACCATCATCAGCGGCCGCACCAGCGATGACCTGGATGCCTGGCTCGGCTCATACCCCTTTGGGCTCATCGCCGAACACGGGGCCTCCCTTCGCCGCCCAGGGCACCAGAACTGGGAGCGCCTCGACCAAAACGTCAGCTACGCCTGGAAGCAGGACCTGCTCAAGATCCTCCGCCTCTACGAAGCCTCCACCCCCGGGAGCTTTGTCGAAGAGAAGAGAACCTCCCTGGTCTGGCATTACCGCCGCGCCGATCCCGAGTTCGGCCAGTGGAAAGCCAAGTCCTTGGTTGAGGAACTGACGACCGTGACCGCCAACGAGCCGGTGCACATCCGGCACGGCCGCAAAATCGTCGAGATCAGTTCGATCCAGGTCAGCAAGGGCGCCGCCGTCCGCCGCGAACTCGAAGAGTCGCACTACGACCTGATCCTCGTCGCCGGCGACGACCAGACCGACGAGTCGATGTTCGAGCTCGAACTGCCCAATCTCATTTCAATCAAAGTCGGCGACGGCAACACCCTCGCCCAATTCACCCTGCCCAGCCCCGCAGCCTTCCGCCGCTTCCTGCGCGACGTCACTCGTTGCTGAGCTCTCCAGGACGAATTACAGCAATTTCCGATTCTGTGTACTCCTCTGGTCTTACTCCCTCGCTCGGTACTCCGGGAGAGGGTTGGGGTGAGGGTTCAGAGCCAGGGGTACACTCAAACGGGAAATGCTCTAAAAAACGGTTTCCCAACCTCCACGCCCGGTTCGGTGCGCAGCAACACCCCGGATCTGCTTCAGGTTATGAAACGACTCCTACGCCTTCAACCCACTCAGATCCACCTCGAGCCGCTTGTTCTCCTTGATCAATTCATCCATCGTCAGACGGGTCTTCCGAGCCGCCGCCTCACGCCCAAGAATGGTCACCAGGCAGCTATCCACCGCCAGCCGCACCGTATCGTTGGTGAACAGGCCCTGTGTCACGTTCTTATAGAACGTCGCAATATTCCGAACCGCCCCGGCTTCGTAGAGGTTGTCAATGGTGCCCCCGGCGTATTGCATCGTTCCGCCGCGGATCATCGCCCGGCCCCCGTAGCCAATCCGCATATACGCATCGCCCAGGAACTCGCACTCGGCCAGCGGATCCTCCGGCCCGGTCAATCCCGTCGCATGCCGTCCGGAATGACTCCAGACCAACCCGTCGGCAAACTCGAACGTGATCGCAAACATATCATGGCTATCCCCATGCGGATTGGCGCGGGCTACGCGTGACGCGCCCGACGCCGCCACCGGTGTCTTGCCTAGCGCCCACATCATCCCCTGCACCGGGTGAATACAGGCATTGACGTGATATCCCCCGCCGATCGCCACATCGTTGACCCAAATCAGATTGCGCAACCGGCTTTCGAGATTCGCCGTCCGCGGCGGATCGCCAAAAAGCCCACCATAGTAGTGGCTTCGCACCATCCCCAACCGGCCCAGGGCCCCTTCCCGCAACCGTTTGACCGCTTCGATGTTGTACGGATCCGTCGGCATCTGGTAATCGATGAAGAAGCACTTCTTGTTCTCCGTGGCCTTCTTCGCCGCCGCTTCGATCTGCATGCATCCCGGCACATCCGCCGCCACCGGCTTGGCCATATACACATGCAGCCCGGCGTCGACCGCGGCCTGGGCTTGCTCCGGGAAAAAGTACGGCGGCACTTCCAACGCAATCGCCTCCACCCCGCTGTCGATCACTTTCTTGTATCCCGACAAACCGGAGAATCGCCGCCCCTTGTCCACACCCAGCGCATCGCCACACGCATCCGCAACGCCCTGGAAATAGTCCGCCACGGCGTACATCTCATAGCCGCCGTTCTGCTGGAAAAGCCTGGCAATCCACCCGCCCCGCCCCCCACACCCGACAACCCCCAGTTTGATCTTCCTGGGCGCATCCGCCGCGTGAGCGGAGCGGGACAGGAACGCAACAGATGCCGCCGTGGCAACAGAACCCGCGACAAACCCTCGCCGCGAAACCGCCGATGAGATGCCCTTTGAATTGGAGGTGTTCGATGTGCTCATGTGATTCATGTTACCGACCAACCCCGCAGCCCGCACGCAATTTCCATCCCCCCTGCCGAACCGCTCCCACTCCATCCAAGCCCAGGGATGATCCCTGGGTTTCTCCACCTTCGACTCCCCCCATCCCAAAACAAAGGCCGCTGCAGGGAGATTCCTGCAGCGGCCTGGGGTATGAGCAAATCCATGCGTGAGGTTACACCGGCCCAACCGACACACGCGAACTGGAAACCTTATTCTGCCAAAGCGTGAATTCACCCGCTTCGGTGGTGCGACTCACTGCCCCCGACATGCTCGTATTGCCTGTCCAACTGGCTGCATCCGGCGTCCACTCGTCATTGCGCCCGCCACTTTGCACCCAGCCGATCACGTTGTTAGACCCGGAGTTGTTCCGGAATGTGGACTCGCCATTCTGGTTCCAGATGTACGCGCCGACATTCTGGCCGCGGATATACGTCCCATCCGCCAGATACCCGCTGGAGATGATCCGGTTATTGTAGAACTGGTTATCATGGCCCGACGAGATCGCCATTCCATAATTGGTGGTGCTGATCACCTGGTTGTTGTAAGCCCGAACATAGGCCGAGCCATTGTCCGACAGCATGATTCCGCCACCCGTGTAACTCGTGTCGTTCGCCGCATCCGCCGGATAACCGCCCTGGATGTAGTTGTCGTGGATACGGAACGGACTGCCAGAGGTGCCGCTCGTGTTGTGGATGCTGATGTTGTCTTCCACGCGGCTCTTGTACGGATCGTTGATCACTTCATTCCAGGCCACTTCCGCACCAACCAGATCCTTGACGCCGTTGATCTGGAAGAACTGGACGTAATAGTTGTCGTCGGGACCGGTGAGGAATCCGCCGTTGCCGTTACTGTACCGCCCGTCGATGTTCCGGGCCCGGTTGCCAATCACCTTCACCGTCTGATTGGCGGTGTGATTGCCGCGATACCCATCCAGATACACCCCGGAGGTACCCTCCATGTAGTTGTTCTGGAGGTTCACATTGACGAAGCCACTGACGTTGAGGAACCGCCCGGGATATCGGCCGCGAACGTTCGGGTTCAGACCATAGCCATACGTGTTACGTACGGTGACGTTGGCGTTGTAGCCGGAGGTCTCGATTAGATCGCCGCGTGAAGTGATGTGCGAATTCACGATGGTCACCGGCTCGGAGGTGGCGATCCGCACCGCCGGAACGTTCGCATTGAGGCTCTGCCAGTTGCCCGTGTAAGTGCCGCCCTTGGTGATGGTGATCGGGGCGCTATAGGTGATCTTCCCGTCCGACGGCGTAACCGGAGCCGGGCTCGTCGTCGCTGCCGCCGTAAGCTTCGCATTAGCCCAATCGGCATAGTCATTGCGGCTACCGTCACCGCCGTTGCGAACCTTCAATGTGAGCTGGCCAACATCGGTCACATTCAGATTCACCTTTTTGGTGGCACTGGCACCGGTCATGTGACCGCTGTCGTAGATCCTCTTGCCATCGGCGAAGACCTGGAATACCACCGATCCACGGTTGCCGGCGCTATCATCGATGCCAATATCCGAGGTGAACCGTGTGTACTTCTTGGCAAGGTTATAGGTCACCTGGGAAACCGCATAAGTGCCCAGGCCCTTGGAATACTTCACGCCATTCAACCTGAGCGTTCCGCCGTCTTTCGCCGACTTCCCGCCATTGCTCATGTTCCGCTCAACCGGCCCCTGACCGTTGCTTGCAGAGCGCCAGCTCAAATCACTGGCGTAAAGCGTCGCAGCGCTCGAGAGCAGACACCTGGCCTCAAACGATTCGAATACCGGACCCACCCCCTGGACTGTCCGTCGTTTGGCTTTTTCACTGATCTGCGCACGCTCAGAGGAGCCCCCACGAAGCCACTTAATCACGCCATTCTCCTTTCGTTGTTGCAGCGAATTCGCCCATGGCCCGCTGGAACAAGCGCGCAGAGGGAGCCCGTGTACGCTCACTGTCCCGTACAATCCCTCATCGGCTTATTCAGCCCTTCTCGATTACCCCGCAATCGCCCAACAGACCGACACACACCTGCCTGCGCAGGCGTCTATCTGCTATAGCGCGGGATGCGAGACTCGTCACAATCGAAAGCGGATGTAGCCCCACATCCGCCGCAAGGAAACTGCGACCGCCGTACATTGCCCGTTACCGACGTTCGCAGGTCTTATTCACCAAGCTATTGGAAACGTCTCATTCACCATAGCCGTGCGTGCAACATATAGCCCGATTATTGAGATGCAAGATGGGCAAGCTGCAAAAGCGAACAAAATCTGAGACTGGCAAACCTGTAGTGATCCTGCAAGCCCACGATCCGCAAGCCCACCGACAATTGCAGCGTTAGTAGTAACACTCTTGAATGCGTACCAACAAAAAACCCCTCGCCAATGCGAGGGGTCTTCAACGGCTCTTGGAGAAGTCTCACTCGGTTCTACCCAACCACGGCACGCGACACGATTATCCGCGTAACTTCCACATTATCGGCCCAATGTAAGCCATCCTGTCCTGGGATTCCGGTCATTTATGCATGCCCTGGGCCCATGGGCCCGGGGCTGCCTGGGCTGGCAGTGGATGATCCCGTGCCCCACGAGGCCTCCGGCGCCGCAGCCATTTTTCCGCTGGTTGAAGATGCGGATCTCTTGGGATCGCCTGGTTTTAAATACGGACAAATGCTGGCAGATCGATCTTCGGCACGTAATCGTACACCAAAGAAAGACGGGTTCATCTCACCATGCGCAGAGCATCGGCCGCACAAGGAGTGTTTGCGCAGTCACCGCTGTTCGAGAAACTTCAAAGCATCGGAAGAGCTTCGGTACGCTTTCTGCATCTACGTGCGTAAGTCTTGGAGAGAGCAGCAAAGGGGTGTCATGTATCCCTTCTTTGAGATGCGTTGGCACGTAGACTCCCGGCGATTTCGTGCGCAGCCCAAAGGCACAGCAACCCGCACTCGCGGTATCCCTTCAGAATCAAACCACTTGCACGCCATGGTCGAGCCGCTTGAGCCGCGCACCCTGCTTAGCTGGCCCAACGCCCCGTTCCCCATCAGTAAGCTCGAAAACACACTCTACGTCAATCAACTCGGAACCGCAGTCCTGACCGACCAACAACTGCAGCCGCATCATGAATTCGACGGATACGCCACCTATTTCGATGATCCTGGCAAGGCCAGCTTCCAAGCCCTCAGCAAGACCCCCTTGGACATCGCATACTATGACCGCCCTGGGCAACCCACCCAAGTCGCCGCCAGCCCGCGAGCCAATCGCAGCGGACGCATCACGGTACCCGTGTCGCCGGAAAAGGATACGATCTATCTGGGTGTGCAACCGGTTACGGGGAACCCCACCACGAACTACACGCTGCTCATCAACGGCCCCGCGGCCAATATCGTTACAGACATCCCGATTTCGCCGCAAACCAATGTCGGTAACCATGGCGGTGTGATCACCGGAGAGAACGATTTCGATTTTCTCAAGTTCACGATTCCCACGACAGGCAAATGGCGTGTCACGGCGGCCCCTGTCGCACCGAGGCATCCGTTCACGACTCCCTTCGACGTGACGATGAACATTTACGATGCCAATGGCAATCCGGTCGGCGGCACATTCACTCACCCGATCGACACCGGTGGCCCGGGGGCGCGCGAAGCCTGGTTTGGCAGCCAACTGAAGGCGGGGGCAACCTATTACGTACGCGTCGATGGAAGCGGCGTCAGCGAAGGCCGCTATCGTGTTGACGCAAGACTGATTCGCAAGCGGCCTCGCAAACCGCACCAAGCCTCAGCCCCACCGATCCAGGCCATGTCGCCGCCCCCCACCTCAGGCTCTATCGTCGCAAGCTCAATCCAGACTGAGACGTACCGCATTCCCACGGTGTGGTCTTACAAGTCGCTGTCGAACGTGTCCTCTGACTTCTGCATATAGGTAAAGAAGCACATCTGCTCCACGCCTGCGTTCATGCCACGTAGCGAGAAGAGTCGGAAGAACCAGGCCCGATCCTGTTCCGTCGGCTCCTCCTCCGGGGGCGCCGAAGCGGCGCCGACGACCTCCGCGGCAGGCACGCCCATCACGTAGTCGCACAAGTGCAGGATGTCCATTTCATCGGCCGTCAGCGTCGAAAGGACGAAGACGTTGTGCTTGCGGATCACATCGCGGAGATACCGATCGACCATCCGCACTTCAAGCTTGTCCAGCGCCTCGAGATACGCCAGCGTCTTGGGGTCCTGCTTCCATCCAAGTGCCTGCCGCTCTTCTTCCCTGTACTGCCCCAGGGCCACATCGAAGTGGGCTTGGATCCGCTGGTAAAACGCGTCGACCTGGTCGCCTTCAAGCCAGCGTACGATCATCACCTCGCCCGGGCGCCGGTAGATGTGGTAGTCATTGGTGGAAAGACTGGCGGTCTTGGGAAGGTTCAGCAGAGCGGCCGCCTCCGCTACGGATGGCGGGGGCAAGATCGGGCTATCGGGAGTCTTTGACTTTTCCAGGCGGGCGATGCGTTTCTGGATATCGCGGGCAAGCTGATCATCAAGCCCCACAAGCAGTTCCGCATCGAACTTTCGCTGGCCCTCGAAGACGGCACAGACTTCCGCGTGGATTCGGAACTCATCCGACTTTTCTTGCGCCCGTTGTGCCGGATCAAATACACGCTCTTGCGGCTCTTCGTTCGGTTCGTCAAACATAAGCGTATCAGATCGCCACCCAGGGTACAGGCGGCTGTTTAGGGACCAAAAAAGAAACCCGCAAAGCCTTGGCGAACCAAGCTTTTGCGGGCTTTAGCGGAGAGGGGGGGATTCGAACCCCCGATACGGAGATGAATCCGTATAACGGTTTAGCAAACCGTCGCCTTCAGCCACTCGGCCACCTCTCCAGACTAGGGCGGTGAGTGTATCCGCTTGAGGAATAGGCGTCAAATGTCGGGAAACGTCCGTCAACACATTTCTTACGAAGGATCGAGTTATCGGGCCTTGAGGGCTCGGTCATTCAGAGTTTTTCGCTGTAAAAAACGGTTCACGCCAAAAGAAGGGGCGGGGTTGATCAAGAACGCGGATTGAGCAGTCGATGGGTTAAGTAGACAACCGGTTTTACGGCCGGAAGTTAATGCCCATGCTGATTTTGCCACTTGAAGAAGCTCAGCCAACCATGCGATTAGCCGTGGATGTGGTCCATCCAGAGCGGCCGGAGCAGGTGTT
>JBLNDH010000528.1:0-6869 GCA_050261455.1 Bacillota bacterium | reverse complement strand
GTTGATGATGCCATCAACCGCGCCCAAGCCGCTCTGCTGGCCAAGCAGAACCCCGAGGGATATTGGGTCGCCGAACTCCAAGGCGACAGCATCCTCGAATCCGAATACATCCTCCTGAAGTTCATCCTCGGCCAGGAAAACGATCCCGATCTGCCCCTCATCGCCAACTACCTTCGCCAAATCCAGCAATCCGATGGTGGATGGAGCCTCTTCCCCGGAGGCGCCCCCGACGTGTCCGGCACCGTCAAGGCTTATTTTGCCCTGAAGCTCATGGGTGACGATCCCGATGCGCCCCATATGCGTGCCGCTCGCGAAGCGTGCCTCAAACTCGGCGGCGCCGGCAAGTGCAACAGCTACTCCAACTTCTTCCTGGCGGCCTTGGGCCAGATCAGCTACGACGCCTGTCCCGCCATTCCCCCCGAAATCGTCTTCCTCCCTCAGTGGATGTACTTCAACCTCTATGCGGTCTCCGCGTGGACACGCACGATGATCCTGCCCCTGGCGATCGTCAGCGTCTCCCGATTCGTGCGATCGCTTCCTCCGGAAAAGGGCATCCCGGAACTCTTTATCGAGGGCAGCGGCGGGTTCCCGCGCATGCCTAAGCTCCCCAAGAGCTGGCGCGATCTGTTCCTCGTGATTGACCGCATGCTCAAGCTCTACGAGAAGACCTCGATCAAGCCCACCCGCAAAGAAGCCATCCGCGAAGCCGAAAAATGGATCCTGGAGCACATCGAAGGCTCCGAAGGTCTCGGCGCCATCTTCCCCCCGATGGTTTACATCCTCATCGTCTTCCGCGTGCTCGGATATCCCGAGGATCATCCCCGCGTCGTCGAAGCCCACAAGCAGCTTCGCCGCCTGTTCATCCGCGAAGGCGACACCATCCGCATCCAGCCCTGCTTCTCGCCGGTGTGGGACACCGGCATTGCCCTCCACGCCCTGGCCGAAGCTGGCCTCACCCCCAGTTCCGAGGCCGCCATCCGCGCTACCCGCTGGCTCCTGGCCAAGGAGTGCCGCATCGGCTCCGACTGGATGCGCAATTGCCGTTCCGTCGAACCCTCCGGCTGGTACTTCGAATTCTCCAATCCTCATTACCCCGATGTCGATGACACCGCCATGGTCGCCATGGCGCTCAAACGTGCTGGCGGTCGAATCTCCGAGCCCGCCATCCAACGTGGCCTCAATTGGCTCCTCGCCCTGCAGAACGACGACGGTGGGTGGGCGGCGTTCGATCGCACCAAGGATCGCCCCATCCTTGAACAGGTCCCCTTCGCCGATCACAACGCTATGCAGGACCCCAGTTGTCCCGACATCGCCGGCCGCACCCTCGAATGCCTAGGCCGCTGCGGACTCACCACTTCCCATCCCGCCGTTCTCAAAGCCATCGAATTCCTCAAGCACCGGCAGACTCCCGAAGGTTGTTGGTTTGGACGGTGGGGGGTCAATTACATCTATGGCACCTGGCAGGTGCTCACCGGCCTCCGGGCAGTCGGCGCGGACATGAACCAGCCCTTCATCCGCCAGGCTGCCGATTGGCTTCGCAGCGTCCAGAAGCCCGACGGCAGTTGGGGTGAATCCTGCCAAAGCTACGCCGATCCCGCTCTCAAAGGCAAAGGCGAAACCACCCCGTCTCAGACCGCCTGGGGTGCCATGGGCCTCATGGCGGCCCTTGGCCCGCGCGATCCCTCCGTTGAACGCGCGATCAATTGGCTCATCCACAACCAGGCCGCCGACGGCGCCTGGGATGAACGCCATTACACCGGCACCGGCTTCCCCCAGGTCTTCTACCTCAAATACCACTTCTACCGCCACTACTTCCCCCTCATGGCCTTGGCCCGCTACCGCCGCATGATTGCCAACAATCTCTGATCCCGTAAACGACCATCCCTCTCTCGACAGGAGAGAGGGATGGTTTTTTACCAATTCGCAGTATTCTCCTTCGTCAGCCTTCCCCTTCGCGTTTGCACTGGGTGACCCCTGCCTTTATCGCCGGCTGATCTCCGCATACGCTTGCGGTTTCGCGGTCCCAATCCCGCTCCTCCGCACCTCTTCATTTCGTCATTCGGATTGGTCCTGCTGGTGTTTCTTCATCCACGTTTCAAAGCTCTTCCCCGCTGCCGCATCCCGCCCGCTGAACGCCAAGCCGGCAATCTCGCCGTACTTGACCACCACCTTCTCATCCCGATCCTTCAGCATGATCCGCAGATAACATTCCCCCATCGCCTTGCCCGTCGCGTGGCGATCAAAGATATACCCCTCCAGCACCCGCCCATCCCGCAGCGTCAGACTCACATCCCCGCGGTAGTCAAACGCCTTCTCAACGGCCTCCCGGAGTTCCGGATCCGTCGCTACCGGCGCAACCCACCCTTCCAGCTTTCCCTTCTCCGCCGATTCCCCACTTTCCGGGTTATCCAGTTTTCCCTCGGCCATTTGAACTCGACCTCACACCTGAGACACGTCGGCCTTGTCTGACTCCTGACCCCTCGTCCCTGCTCCCTGCCGTACCGTCACCTGAACCAACGCCTTCGGCTCCTCCTGCGCCAGAGCCTCCAGCGCTGCCTGATCCGGGTATGCGCTGCCAAACAGCGTTGCCCGCACCGCTGCCAGGAATCCCTTCATCGATCCGAACGTCGCATCCACCGCACTGGCCTCATACCCGCTGTGCACCATGCAATTGGCACACTTCGGATTGCCGCTCTCCGTGCCGTATTTCTCCCAATCCGTCTGCTCCATCAACTCGGCAAACGTCTCCGCATACCCATCCTGCAGCAGATAGCACGGCTTCTGCCACCCAAAGATGTTGTACGTCGGCATGCCCCATGGCTTGCACGCGTATTCCTGCAGCCCCATCAGAAACTCCAGGAACAGTGGGCTCTGGTTGAACACCCACCTCTTCTCCCGATTGCTCAGGATCTTCCGGAACAGCTGCCGCGTCTTCTCCCGTCCCAGAAAATGCTCCTGGTCCGGCGCTTTCTCATAGCTGTACCCCGGCGACAGCATCATCCCTTCCACGCCCAATTCCATCATCTCGCCGAAGAACGCCCGCACGCTCCTGGGGTCCGCCCCGTCGAATAGCGTGGTATTCGTCGTAACCCGGAATCCCCGTCCAATCGCCAGCCGGATCGCTTCCACGGCAGTGTCGTATGTCCCCTTGCGACATACGGCAGAATCGTGGTTTTCACGCTGGCCGTCCAAGTGTACGCTGAAGGTAAGGTATTTGCTTGGCTTGAACAGATCGAGCCGGCTTTTGAGCAGTAACGCGTTCGTGCAGAGGTAGACGTATTTCTTCCGAGCGATCAGTCCGTCGACGATCTCCCGGATCTGCGGATGCAAGAGCGGCTCGCCGCCCGGAATGCTGACCACGGGTACGCCGCACTCCTCGACGGCCCGGAAGCACTGCTCCGGCGTCAGCTGCTGCTTGAGCACATGCGCCGGATACTGGATCTTCCCGCACCCGGCACACGCCAGGTTGCAGCGGAACAATGGCTCCAACATCAGCACCAGCGGATAGCGTTTCCGCCCGCTGAGCTTTTGCCGCAATACATACGTCGCCACCGTCCACATTTGCGAGATTGGTACACCCATAAGCGTTATGCCTCAGTCTGCGATACAATATGCGAGCCATCGATACGGGTAAACTGCTCATCTTCACCGCGGTCCAAATGGAGGCTCGCGCCATCGGCAAAGCATTCGGCGTGGCCGGCGGAATCGCCACCGCACCCGTACAACTTCCTATCACCGGTTCGATCGTGGAACTCTGCCCAATCGGCATCCGAGCGACCCGCATGCCGCGCCACCTCTCGCCTCAGGCTGTGCGCTGCATCATCATGACCGGCCTGGCCGGCGCACTCGATCCTTCGCTCCGCTGTGGCGAGGTTGTGATCGACGGATGGCCAACAAGCATGCCCATCGACCGGACCTTCCGTTACGGCGCCATCCATACCGCCAGCCAAGCCATTACGACCGTCGAAGACAAAGCCCGTCTCCATCGCCAGACCGGCGCCCTGGCGGTGGACATGGAGTCCGACATCGTACGCCATGCCGCACATCAGCTTGGCATACCCTTTGTAGGCATCCGCGCCATCGGGGATACCGCAGCCGACCCCGTCGACCCCGTCGTAATGACCCTCATCGACGATCTAGGCCGGCCCAAGCCAGTCGCCTTGGCGACCACCTTGCTGCGCCACCCGATGCTCGTGGCACACCTGCGCCGGCTTCAACAAGCGTCCGCGCTGGCGCTACTCGCACTGGCCGACGCCTTGAAGCGTCTCTTGAGCGGCCCCGGGCCGTGGACCATGGATTGCAGGCAATGACCCGCAGTCTATCCACCTTTGCCCGATGATGTACCCGTCGCCCGAGGCGCGATACACCGGTGGCTGCTCCCAAGGAGGAGGCTTGAATGACGCAACCCTTGGCCTCAAGTACCGTCCTGATCACCGGCGCCTCCAGCGGCATTGGCCTCGAACTCGCACGAACTTTCGCTCGTCATGGACACAACCTGGTCCTGATCGTGCGAAACGGACGGCAATTGGCCCGACTCGCAACCGAGTTGCGAGCCCGACATCATATCACCGTCGAGGTCCTTGCACAGGATCTGTCCGCAGCGGGCTCCGCAGATGAGCTTGTGGCCCAACTCCAGCAACGATCGATTTCCATCGATATTCTCGTCAACAATGCCGGCATCGCCATCCAGGGCCCATTCTCCCAATCCAATCTGGATTCTCAACTTACGCTTCTCCAACTCAATATCGTCGCATTGACCCACCTCACCCATCGCCTCTTGCCCTACATGCTCCGGCAGAGATTTGGCCGAATCCTCAACATCGCCTCGATCGCCGCCTATTTCCCGGGCCCGCTGACCGCTACCTACAACGCCAGCAAGGCCTATGTTCTCTCCTTCTCTGAGGCGCTGGCCAATGAGTTGCAGAGCACCGGCGTCACCGTTACCGCCTTATGCCCCGGCCCCACGCGTACCAACTTCGCTGCCCGCGCCGGACTCAGCAGTTGCAAAGCCTTCCGCCGCCGGACTATGCATCCTGCCTCCGTCGCCCGCGTCGGCTATGACGCCCTCATGGCCGGTAAACGCGTCGTCGTGCCAGGCTTCATGAACAAGCTCCGCATGCTCCCCATCCATCTGCTGCCCCGTACCCTCCTGGCGCGTTTCTCCCGCAAATACCACGAAACACGCGCTACTCGCTCCCCGTCGTCCATGCCCCCGCATCGATCCCATACTGGCTCGACAACGTTTCCCGCGACATCCAGAAACTCCGCCGTTGCCGCGCCCACTCGATCCCCTTCAGACTCTCCGGGTTGTAAGCCCAAGTGAGCCCCCACAACAGCAGATCCTCCCCCAGATCATGGCACTGCTCCAGAAATCGCGTCCGACGCTGCTCAACGATGTGCTCGAACCCCAGCCGCTTCATAATGCGAACCAGTGACCTCCCACCATCCCGAGCCGAGAATGTGCTTCGGGCATGAAACGCCCTCACGTCCCGCCACCGCACCTCCGATTCCACATGGGCCGCCAATTCTCGCAGCGACTGCTGCACTCCCTTGCCCAACGCGATCGCCCAAGCCAGGTCCGGACCCGCTGACGGAATGGGCGGAATGTGCTCGTTCCACAAGTGGATTTCCCCGATGGGCTCACCCCGGCGTAAGTGCGTCCCATTGCTCAAACGCACATCCTCCTTGGCCCGGCCCATGCTGATGCGCAACATGCACTCCGGGTTTTCGCTGAACTCGTAAATTCCCGAGGCCCGCCGAATTCGCTCATCGACCCATCCAACAACGTCCCGCGCCCGTTTAGCGGCGGCCCGCAGGGCCGGGCTCTTTCTCTCCCTCAATCGCCCCTGCCCATCGAGTCTAAACCATTTTCCCCGCCACATTACCCCTCGTCCCATCGCCCCCACGCACCACACCACCACGCTCAGCAGATCCCTCACCGGCAGCAGACTCAAATCCCCCAAGACGGGCTCTTTGCCCAGATACCGCATGATCCGCCACGCTACCACTTCCCGCAGCAGCATCGCCCCCCCAATCACCCCACCCGCCCCATACCACGACCCCATGGACAATCCCGCGACCACCGCCCAGGGCCCCAGGAATCCCACCAGCAATCCCGGATACCCCCACGGGCAACTGACCCGAATCGTTCGTGCCCACCGCACCTCCCGCCGCCACTGATCGATAAACCGGGTTTTCCCCAGCACGCTGCTCACCACGCAATCCGCCAGTTTCACCTTCAACCCCAGACCGCGAATCCTCGCCGCCAGTTGATAATCATCCGCCAGGTAATCCGCGATGCTCGCAAACCCCCCAATGCGATCCAGATCCCTCCGCCGCAGCACCATGGTCGCCCCCAGTCCCGCATGCACCCCCGCCCATCGATCCGCCACCAGCACCGCCGGCAAGAACGTCACATCCATGTGCAATCTCTCCAATCTCGCCGCGATGCTTCCCGCCAATTCCCCGCGATACAGGCATGTCACTAGTCCCGTCCCCTCGTCCTCCAGATCCGCAACCACTTGCCTCAGATAATCCGGCGGCACCCGAATATCGCTGTCGTTGATCACCAACACCTCCCCCCGCGCTTCCGACGCCAGTTGATGCAGGATGCTCACCTTCCGGTTTGCCCCAATAGCCCGCCCGACGATCAGCCGAATCCGCTGTTGGGAAAATGCCTCCTGCAGCCGCCTCACCACTGCCACAGCCGGATCCTCCGCCTCCAGCACCCCGAATAGCAGCTCATAATCCTCATATTCCTGCCGACAATGGCTCGCGAAGTTCTCATACGCCTGTGCATCCAACCCGTTCACTGGTTTAAGCACCGACACCGCTGGCTCTCTCCGTTTAGCGGCGGCCCGCAGGGCCGG
>JBLNDH010000527.1:0-4157 GCA_050261455.1 Bacillota bacterium | reverse complement strand
GGCCAAGGGGCGACCGGTGCGGTCGTAGAAGAGGACCAGGACGACATTGCGGCTGCGGAGCAGGTCGTTGCCCAGGCTACGCAACTCGTTTACATCGTTGAGTTTATAGGAAGGCTCGGCGGCAAGGGCCAGGGTCTGGGCAATCTGCCGCGCCTGCTCGCCGAGGATATCGGCGATGGCCTCGCGGCTTTCTTTGACAAACAGGGTGGAACTGGCGGTGAGTGCCAGGACCAAAAGCAGGCTGAAACTCAGGATGAGCTTGCCCTGCAGGCCGAAGAACCGGTGCTTGAGGGAGCCCCGGCCACCGGTGGCCAGCGGGGTAGGAGAGAGAGCGGCTTGTGATAGTTCGGCGCGCATTCTCTGCGGCGGCTTTGCTGAGCCGCCGCAGAGTTCATCGTCGCGTTGAAGGGGTCGCTTAAGCTTCGCCCAGATTGTCCGACCCGCCTAACCGTTACATTCCGAACGACTGCTGGAGTCGAGATAATTATTTAGCTGGGCGATCTTTAAGGTCGGTGAGGGCCTCTTCGAGGGCCAAGGCGGCAAAACCGGTGGCCAAATCGGGACTGTCTTCCATCCATTTTTTATCGCCCACAAAGCTGCCGTCGGGGCGTTGGAGGCTGGCGAGTTTGTTGATGAGTTCGACGCGCCAGTCGTGCTTGTTGCCCTGGGGATCAACGATGGTCGGCTCGCCATAGGCATGCAGGGCCCGGGCGAGGGTCACGTAATAGTAGTAGAGGCCATACTGGGCGTTGGCCGGGTCATTCAGACGCATGCCGGGGTTTTCGTCGAGGGACCAGTTCCTGGTGATCCAATCCCAGGCGGCTTTGACGCGGGGATCGTCCTTGCTCAGGCCACAGTAGATGTAGCTCTTGAGCATGGCGTAAGTCATGGAGCCATAAGAGCGGAGCATGCGGCGGCCATCGGCGGAGGTGTATTCGCCGGCCATGGATTCGCCATTGTTGGCGGGAGTATAGATGGCGCCGCCATCGTTGCCGGCCCATTTCTGGTCATTGGTTTCGGAGAGGTTCTGCATGCGGGTGACGAACTTGAGGGCCGCCTGGAAAGCCGGGTCGTCCTTGGGGAGATTGGCGTCGTGGAGGGCCTCGACCATGAGTTGGGTATTGGAGCCATCGGGCCGGCCATGGGAGCCATAACCGGTGCCGCCATACCAGGGGTTGTTGACGTCGATGTTCTTCTCGCCTTTTGGGCCACCCTGGATCGTATCGGTCCATTGGAGGCTCTTGAGATAAGCGACCGCCTTGTCGATGGCGGGCTTGAAGGAGGGATCATTGGCGGCGGCCAGGGAACTGATGGCGATGGCGGTGTTGTAGTTGGCCAGCATGTCCTTGTAGATGCCGCCATCGGCCCACTGGTAGCCGAGGAGCTTGTCGTAACCCTTCTTCACAAAATCGGTTTTGGCATCGTACTTGGGATTCTGGACGATGGCCTTGAGGGCGATGGCGGTAATGGCCGGGGGAGTCCGCTCGGTCTGCCAGGAGCCGTCGGGCTTCTGGGTGGAACGGAGGAAGGCGATGGCCTTGTCCACGACCGCCTGGCCCTTGGCGGCCGGGTTGGCGGGCTGGGCCAGGGCGATGGCGGGGCCGATCATCAGAATCACGGCAACAAGGAATCGGGTTACGGGTTTCATGATTGGTTTCCACTCCTGGTTATGGGGTGCGAGAGCCGCCCGGCGCTCGGGGCGGCGAAACAGACAGGTGTAGGATATCCGCGCGAGGGTGGTTGAGGGAAGTTCTGCAAAGATTGCAAAGGAGCGGCCGGCGGATGGGGAAACGACCGGCGACCACCCTTTGGATGATCGCATAGGAGGTGGAGATTGTTAACCACGAAGGGCCACGAAGGACACGAAGAAGAGAAGGCCAGGGGCGACGGATGAATGCGGATACAGAGGGCAGGGCAAGATGCCCAGGTCGTGTCTTTTCATTGCCACGGATGGGGCACAGAGGGATCCAGCGCGGGTGTGAGCCGCAACCCCAAAAGGGACGAAGGGACGAAGGCACGAAGGCACGGAGGGAGGGATGAGGGGAGGAAGGGATGGAGGATGGTGCGGTGGGACCAAGCATCTTCGCACATGGAGAAGAAACGAAGGGATTGGAGCATGATGATACAGATTGGGGATTGGCGAAACCGAGTTGCGGGGTCCGCGAAACCGTGAGCGTGGTTTTGCGTCAGATGGAAGAGAAGGGTTGCGGGATGCTATTGGCAGTTGAGGGAGCCCAGGGATGAATCCCGGGGCTTGGATGATTGGGTTACACCTTGGCGGCATCACAGGGAGAGTCATGGAAGAAGCGAAGCCAGAGCAGTTCACGGCGGGGGGTGCGGCGGGTTCAGAGCCGTCGGTCCAGGCGTTGTCTGGGGGAACGGGCGAGGGGATGACGGTGAGGCTTGATTATGCGCGGTTGGGGGCCGGGCGCCGACGGCGAGTGGTTCGCTGGGTATTCCTGACTTTGGGTGCGCTCCTTGTTGGGATGGCATTTCTCGTTTTGGCCAATCGGCTCTTTTCCGACCGGATCCGATTGTTGCTGGCCCAGCGGGCGGCGATGGAGGTTACGTACCCGCCGACGCAGGTGGCCTGGGAGGAAGATCCCGAAGAGATCCGAAAACTGGCTGGTTCGAGCAAGTATGGACCCGGATGGGCCACGCTGTCGTCAGGTGCCAAGACGAATGCTTATTTTCCGGTTCCCTCGGCCACGCGGACTCTCTTTATGATTCCCGGCACGACCGGGCCGGGGATCAGTCCGATCTTTGCGCATGGCCGAGATGCGGGACGTGGTCGTCGGCTTGTCTATGTCGCTATAGAAGGGCGACCCTATGCGTTTTCGTTAAGTCAACAGGATGCCCTGACGCTCAACACGCTCACGATCATTACGATGAAGCCTGCGGGGGTGCTCTCTGGTGCGGTGTTTTCCCGCGTCGGTTGGTCGGATCGCAAGTTGAATGCGGTTCCGCCGGGGCAGTTGCGGTTCTTCTGGGGGCAGATCGATCCGCTGGATGCCCGGCATTTCACGATCGGGTATCAGACCCCGGCCGGGCGAGGAACACTCGACGGGTATCTGCAGAGCGATGACACCGTTAAGCTCACCGTTCGTGATGGGCCGGCGGCGGAGAAGTAGCAGTTCTCGCGTCGGCGGGATGATCGTCATGAAGGCTCACCAAGAGTTGCAAATGGGCGAAGATGCCCGTGCTACGTTTTGCCACAGATGGGGCACAGATGGACACAGATAAGATCAGAGAATGCATGGGCGAGCCGCGCATGCCACGGTATAGCGAAGGCTCGCTACCCTGAGTCGAGATTCGGTGTAGGGCATTTCCCATTCGGGCGTACATCTTGCGTGGAACCCTCAGCCCGGCCCTAACCCGGAGTACGGGCGAAGGGGAACAGGGGTCAGAAGAGGAAGGAGTGGCCTGCGAAACCGCAAGCGAGTATTGGGGTCGGAGGGCAAAGGAGGAGCTACTGCGGTGGATTGAGAATTGTCAATTCTCAATTGCCAATTGAAGGAGGCGGGATTTTGAGGGTTTGCTTTCAGAAGCGGGCGATGGAGGAGAGGGTGATGCTGCGGAAGGGAGGGGCGAAGGCTTGGCTGGCGGTGATTTGGCCGGTGGCGATGCCGCGGAAGCCGCCGAAGTCGGTGTTGCTGAAGATGCCGTAGAAGCCGCCGAAATCGGTGTTGACTGCGGCGCGGCGGCGGGAGTTGGTGTTCACGGAGACGATCAAGTCCTGGTGATGGCGGGCTCTTCGTGCGGAGAGATGGGCAGGGGTTAGGGAGGTTGGGTGGAGATGAGAGGCCGAGTAGAGCTGGCGGCTTTCGAGTTCCTCCATGAGGGGTGTGGGGTGAGCGTCGTTGCGGCCGAGGGAAGTGAAGAGTGATCGCATGAAGCCTCCTGGTGAAGACTGAGAACGAACAGGCGGCAAGAACGATGCCAGGGGATGGTGTGCATGAGAGCGGCTGCGACGAATTGATGCGTCGAGTCGCAAAGGAGGGATGTTCGATGTGGGGGGCGATCGAGCAGAGGTGGATCAAAGGGAGAGGTTAGTCGGGTTAGGGACGGCCCGACTCAACTGGCGAGTTAAAAGCGTTGGTCAATTGGCAAGCGATGGGTTGGGGAGGGGGTTGTCGTAGTTGGGCTGGGTCATACGT
>JBLNDH010000526.1:0-10518 GCA_050261455.1 Bacillota bacterium | reverse complement strand
CCGACTCGTGCGTGGGTGGCATGGCCCGCAGCGTCGAACGCGATGGATACCGCTTCTACATTGGGGGCCATCGGTTATTCACCATGGTCACGGAGATCGAGCGCCTCTGGGACGAGATCCTGCAGGAGCCGATGCTGACGCGGCCGCGGCTGTCGCGGATCTTCTACGACGGCAAGTTCTACGATTACCCGTTGAAGGCGTCCAATGCCTTGAAGAACATGGGCGTGTTCACCGCGATGGCGTGCGTCGCCAGCTATGGCAAGGCGCGGTTGCGGCCCATCCCGGAGCCAAAGAACTTCGAACAGTGGGTCACCAATCAGTTCGGGGCCCGGCTGTACAACATGTTCTTCAAATCGTACACGGAGAAGGTCTGGGGCGTGCCGTGTGCGGAAATCGGGGCCGACTGGGCTGCCCAACGCATCAAGGGGTTGAGTCTCGCAGAGGCGATTCGCAATGCGGTGTTGGGCCAGAAGAAAGGCAAGGTCGTCAAGACCTTGATCGACGAGTTTCGCTATCCGCGGCTGGGGCCGGGACAGCTCTGGGAAGTCTGCGCCAGGACCATCCAGAATAAGGGATGGAAGCTGTTGATGCAGACGAAGGTGGTGGGGCTGCGAATGCATGGCCATCGCGTCGGTGAAGTGACGATCCAGGACTCGCAGGGCCAGGTCTCGCGCATGGCCGCGGACCAGGTGTTCTCCTCGATGCCGCTGCGGGCATTGCTGCTGGGGATGGATCCATCGCCGCCGGCCCGGGTGATCGACGCAGCCAAGGGGCTGACCTACCGCGATTTTCTGACGGTGGCGCTGGTGCTGGAAGGGGAGGAGTTGTTCCCGGACAACTGGATCTATATTCACTCGCCCGAGGTCCGGGTGGGGCGAATCCAGAACTTCAAGAACTGGAGCCCCCACATGGTGCCGGATCCGAGCAAGACCTGCCTGGGGCTGGAGTACTTCGTCAACGAAGGCGATGATTTGTGGTCCAGCCCGGATGAGAAACTCGTGGAGCTCGGGTACGAGGAACTCAAGCGGATCGGCCTGGCGGGCGGGGCGCTGGTCAAGGGGTATGTGGTTCGGATCCCCAAGGCGTATCCGGTGTACAACCCCGGGTACAAGGAACGGCTGGACGTGATTCGCGACTGGCTGGGGTCGATCGAGAACCTGCATTGCATGGGTCGCAATGGCCAGCACCGCTACAACAACCAGGACCACTCGATGGCCACCGCCCTGATCGCGGCACGCAACGTGGCGATGGGCGAGGCCCGCGATCCGTGGGCGGTCAACGAGGATGCAGAGTACCACGAGATCGCCAAGACCGAACGCGAGGCGCCGTTGACTCCGACTCCGGCCAAGTCGGCGATTGCACCGGAATAACGGGAGGTTGCTCGTGCAGTGGGGGATCATTGTATCGCGGCTGCGACGGCTGATGCCGGTGGAACGATTCAATCGTCTCTGCCGGGGCGCGGCACTGCTCTGGCTGCTGGTGACCATCCCGGTGGGGATGGTGCTGCGCCCAACCTGGTTCGATTTCACCCAGTTTTATACGGGGGGGTTGGTTGCCCGCTTGGGCGGTTGGAACGCGCTGTACCCCATCCCACGTCCCGGCAGCCTGGATAACCCGGGGATGGTGCAGAACTCCGCCCCCAAAGAATTCTGGAGTGAAGTGCAAGCGGCGCAACACGTGCATGACACAACGCACTTCATGCTGCCGCCGCCTTCGGTGCTGCTGTTCGTTCCGTTATCGTTCTTCAGCTACCAAGTGGCATTCGGGATCTGGGTCGCCATCCTGATTGGTTGTACCTGGGGCGTGGCGCGGATGGCGGGGTGGCTGTACCGGTCGCATGTCGGCTATGAATCGCGGTGGGAGGGGCTGCTGGCCCTGGCAGTGGTCCTTTCGCCGATGGTGGCACGGGCCATCCGCATCATGAATGTGACGCCGGTCCTATCGCTGTGCATCGGCATGGCGCTGTTGGGACTGCTGCGGCATGAACGCCCGGCTCGCCAGGCGGTGGCGATTGTGCTGGGGATGCTTTTGAAATACGCCACGCTGATTCTGCTGCCGTTGTATGTGGCGGCGAGGCGCTGGCGAACCTTGGCGTGGGTTGCCGGGTTGAGCGTGGCGGTTCTGGCGGTGTCCTTCGCCCTGATGGGAAAGGGGCCGTTTGTCGAATTCGCCGACAAGATCGTTCCGACGCTGTCGCGGCCATCGATCGCCCGGGGAAATCAATCCATGACGGGGTATCTGGTGCGAGTCTGTTACCGCCCGTTGCCGATGAGTGTCGCGATTCCCCTGGGCGTGGCGCGAATCAGCCTGCTCCTGGCGGCCTTGGGGTTGATCTTTCGCCGCAGACCCGAGGCGTGGCAGAACCCGGTTTGTGTCAGCGCGGCCGGGGCCATGCTGCTGAGCTGGTTGATTGCGTTCAGCCCGATCAGCTGGGAACACTATCCGATCTTCCTCTGCCCCCTGTGGGGATGGATGCTCTGGGAGGCCCGGCAGGACGGCTGGCAGCGGTTCGGCTTCATTGCCGCATGGGTGCTGATGAACTTGCCGATTTCCATCATCGGCGTAAAGGGTTTCATGACGCATCGAATCACCCTGCCCGAGCCGCTGAACTCCATCCAGCTCTGGGGCGTGTTGCTGACGATGTTCTTGGCGATGTGGCGTCTGTCTGGTTCCTGGCAGGCGGCGCGACGTCTGCTGCGGCCGGCGGAATTGCCCGCCCGTGTCGGCAATGCCTCGGCTCGCTGAATCGGGTGTGCTCATCCTCCTTGATAAGGCTTGGAATGGCGAGCCGCGATTGATCGAGCCTAACCCGATTCTCCCTCTCTCCACGCCGGGTTCGGAGCGTAGCGATGACCCGGATCTCTTGGCATTGGGCAGGAGCCTCCCCCCTCCCCGATGCCAAAGCTCCTGAACCCCATCCGCGAATCGGTATCGAGATAAAACAGGGCAGCGATTAGAATGCATGTCATGAAAATGGAGAAGGTACCCTTCGGGACGGCCGCGGATGGATCGGCGGTCGAGCTGTACACCCTTATCAACGACCGCGGGATCACCGCCAAGATCACCACCTACGGTGCGCGGCTGACGGAACTGCATGTTCCGGATCGCAGCGGCAAGGTCGCCAACGTGGTGCTTGGCTTTGACAACCTCAAGCAGTATCTCGAGCCCGAACCTTACTTCGGCACGACCGTCGGACGCGTAGCCAACCGCATCGCCGGCGGAAAGTTCACGCTCGATGGCGTGGAGTACAAGCTGCCCGTGAACAATGGGCCCAATACGTTGCACGGCGGCATCAAGGGTTTCGATAAACGCGTCTGGAAGGCCTGGCCGGTCCCCGGCGTGATCTCGGCTGTTCGCTTCACCTACGCCAGCCCGCACTTGGAGGAAGGTTTCCCCGGCGACCTCTCGGCCACGGTCATCTATACCTTGAACAATCAAGATGAACTGGTCATCGAGTACTTGGCAACGGCCGATCGCGCGACGCCGATCAACCTCACCAACCACAGCTATTTCAACCTGGCCGGCGCCGGCAATGGCGACGTGCTAAGCCATATCCTCATGGTGGCTGCTGATCACTACACGCCCGTCGATGACACGCTGATCCCCACCGGCCAGATCGCCCCGGTCAAGGGCACGCCGCTCGATTTTACCAGCCCCACGCCCATCGGCCAACGCATCGCCCAGGTCGGTGGCTACGACCACAACTACTGCCTCCGCGGCGGTTCCGGCGTGCCCCTGGCGGCGAGAGTGCTGGAGAAGACCACCGGCCGCGTGATGGAAGCCTTTACCACCCAACCCGGCGTGCAGCTCTACACCGGCAACTTCCTCGACAGCACCCTCAAGGGCAACGGCGGCACCTACAACAAGCACTACGGTTTCTGCCTGGAAACCCAGCATTACCCCGATTCCGTCCACCACCCCAATTTCCCCTCCACCATCCTCCGCCCCGGCCAAACCTATCACCAGGTGACCAAGTACCGCTTCAGCGTGGAGTGAATTGTAGCCGCCGATGAACGCAGATTAACGCGGATCGGATACCCCAGATCCCGCTGCTTGCCGCGCTGAATCTGCGTTCATCTGCGCCAAGCCGCGGCTCAATACCATTCCGCTTCCGATCGGATACCTTCGCCCATTCAGGAACTGCCCGATGACGGTGGCCCTTACCCCGTAGTGGTAGCTCACCAGGAGGATCGGCACGGAAATCACCAGTATGGCGCCGAATTTCGCGATTGCCGGCATCGGTACGTTCGCCAGCAGCCCCTGCAGCCAGATGATCAGCGGCAGATGCGCCAGGTAGATCCAGTACGATGCATCGGTCAGGTATCGCATGCTGCGGATGGGCCGATCCAGGTAGCGCACGAACAGGCCCAGGAATCCAAAAACCAGCAGCCACGCAATCAGCGCGCCGCAGCCGATGGCGACGCAGTGCCAGGTCCTCGTCCTTTCGTGCTCCAACTGGACAATCGCCGCAAGATGCACCACGCAGATCGGCAAGGCCACCGCCGTCTGCGTCCAGGCATATCGTCTAAATGAAGGCAACAGGTCCACCTGCGAATAGAGCAGCCAGCCGAATGCGAAGAACACCCCATACGCAACCAAAGCCGTCACATCCGGCGCAAAAGACCCCGACGCGTCGAGCATCCCCTCCTGGGTCGGATAAAGCGTCGCCGCGGTGATCAGCCCGAGGATCACCACCCGTCCCGGCGATTGGATCATTCCCCTAAAGCCCCGTAACGCCCGCATTCGCATCTTCTCCGGCAGGTACTGGCTCGCCCTCACGAGCACCAATGCCCCGGCGTAGAAGTACAGCAAATCATACAGGAACCACAGATGCACCGGATTGACATCTTCGAACAGCCGACTTGGCCGGCAGTATTCCCACACGACCGCCAGCCGCGACGGGCTCTCGTGGGCCAAGGCGAAGACAAATCCCATCTTGATCAGCGGAAACAGGATGAACCACCCCACGACCAGCGGCAGCAGGATCCGCTTGGCTCGGTTGATGATCAGGCTTTGCATGCCACGCCGATCGTACAGCAGCGCCGCAAAGAACCCCGCCATCACGAAGAACGCCGGCATCCGGAAACTGTGGACGAAATAGAGCAGCAGCCCCAGAATCTCGCTGGTGTGTTCGTCATGAAAGGGCCAGGCATCGCCCACATAGAGCACGTAGGCGCATGCCGCGTGCAGGACGACGCCCAGCAGCATCATGACCGCCCGCAGGCTGTCCAAAGCGTGGTAGCGTTCCGATGGCATGGCCTGCGTCACGAGAACTCCTTGCGAAAGTGGGGGCATTCTATCATTGTGCAAATCTGCGGCAATTCGACTTGCGGCCGCGAGGACAGGAGGGTAGTAATGGGCATTACAGGTCGTCCGAAACATGCATCTGCAAAATAGGCAAGAGGCTGAGCCATGAGACAGCGCATCACCACCTACCTGCTGCTTCTGCCTCTCCTGCTCCTGGCATTCTGCCTTTACCTGTGGCTGCGGAGTTACATCCCCGGTGGCTTGTACTGCCGCGTCTATGATGGCCGCCTCCTGCTGTTCTGGGCCTCCGGACTCTATGCCGAACATCTCGAAGAAGCCGCCCTCAATGGCCCGGAACTGGCGGAACTGGTCGATCAGCTCACCACCAACCGTTTCAACGCGGTGAATCGCCGATCGCTCGGATTCCAATTCGTTGTCTCGCAACGCAGCACTGGCAAGTACAGACATGAATACAACCTGCTGGCGATCCCCTTCTCAGCCATCATTCTCGTTCTGATGCCCATTTCCCTCGGGTCCTGGCTTGCCTTTCGCCAGCGTCGCCGGCATCTGAGGCCCGGCTATTGCGTTCGCTGTGGCTACGACCTGCGCGCCAGTAAAGGCCGTTGCCCCGAATGCGGCGAAGCCATGCCGACCTCTGACATTCAAAACATCGTTATTCCAAGGAGCTCTTGATGACTCTCGATGAAGCGATTCGCCAATTGCGCACCTTGAATGAGCCGGTGCCCGAGCCCCTGCGTTTGCCCACGCCGCAGGAGGTGTCGGCGGTGGAACAACGCCTCGCCGTGCAGTTTCATCCCGATTTTCGCAAGTATCTCCTGGAAGCCAGCGACATCGTCTTTGATGGCCTGGAGCCGGTGACCATCACGCGTCCGAAATCCCCCACGGATCTGGAAGTGGTCTGCGCGCAAGCCTGGGATGAATGGGAAATCCCTCGAAGGCTGCTGCCAATCTGCGAAGACAACGGCGACTACTACTGCATGAACGCCCGCGGCGAAATCATCTTCTGGTCCCACATCGGCCCATCGCAAGAGAAGTGGCGTGATCTGGCGACTTGGATCGAGCAAGTCTGGATCGGCGAAGCGATGTGAATTCGCTACAGATTCTCATTGATGAGGTTGCAATAAACGTAGGGTGTGCTTCAGCACACTCCTACAAGACTATTGATGAATCGCTCATAGGTGGCACTGCCCGTTATTCTGTGGCGAGTGGAGGGTGCCGTCTCCACACCTTACCCACCGCTTTATTTCGAAAATGCTTCGGTATTTCTCGTATTCATCTTTTGCTTGCCGGCAGTCGGATGGTGTTGTGGGCAGCTTGGATGCGGGAGGAAATGGTTCATCTAGCAAGATGCCCAGTTCCATCCATTTGAGTACCGTTCCATCCGTCGGCAGAATCTCGAAATGGCAGAGATTCTTGAATTCGCGAGCCGGTTTGTACTGTGCGACAAATTTGGATGTGAGGCATTCGAGTCGATTCAGTGCCTCCAAATCGATAATGGCAACGTGGTAGTAGTCATCCGGTGTGGGGTGAATCGCAATCGAACACTCTGCTGTATGGATGCAAGACAAGAGATTCACAGACAGGGGACCTTGCTGGTAGTCTGCGTATTTCCAGTGCTTCTTGTGCAATTTGAAACCGTAGACCGGCGACTGGTCATCGTCGCCGGGATACCGTTTGGCAACATGTTCCTTCTTCAGATTACGGAAGAAACGGCCGACGTCCGTAGTATCCCCCTCCTGCATTTGGGGAGGCGTTTGATGTTGAATACACGCCTCAAGCATTTTTCGCAGTTCTTACGAAGGCCTCTACAACATCGAAAGCATTATGCAGAATCCTCGCATCAGGTCTGCCCTTGATACCTTTGTTGTCACGTCTTGCTACGTGATAAACTTTGACTGCGGGCCACGGTAAGTCGCTAGCTTCAACCATCCATTGGAGGCGACCCTCAGGGATGTGCCAATCCACAAGCACTCGTTGAAGTGCGCCCATACTTAACTCTGCCCCTAATCTGCAAGCCTCTGGTAGTGCGGCGGTACATGCACGAATCAGCATTTCAGCAGCCTGTACTGCAAGCGGATGTGCGCCCGGCTCGCCTTCCTCTGGTGCTACCAGAGCCAAGCTTTGGCTTTTGAACCTTTCCGGTAAGTCGGCGAGTGGGGGGGGGGGAAGCTTTCCCAGCAATAGTCTACTCCTAGCCGCTGCGAGTTCCGCAGAACGATCCAAGCGATCCCAAATGGCTGCTATTACCCGTAATGCGTCTCGTGCATTGAGGTGTTCATACGCAGCTCGAATAGCATCATCGACTTGGTCTATGGTAGATTCTGGGGATCTGAGGGTACCCGATTGGATGTCCTCGCAATGCGTGTCTGCAACAGTGCCCCCCGAAAACACCATGGGGCCACGGTCTGTTTGGACGCTTCCGTCAACCCTTCCTGTATCCCATACCTCAAACACTCCCTCTCCCTCAAGCATAATCGACTTTTGACCGGTACGGGGAAAGGCTTCCTCCACCAATTGGTTTTTTACTTGTTCTTGTACTGTCTGGAGGAGATTGGCTTCGGCTCGCTTCTTGAAATCGCTGACTGGAGAGCTAGACGCGATCATTTGGGACTCCTTACAGCCATCAAACCGGAAGTCGCTGCCAACGTGATCGATTTACTCGCGAGGGTATCCTTGATTGCCTTTAGCTTACGCTGCGCAGATTCAGCCTTGCTGGCGAGTTCTGCCAGTTGTTGCTCTGTCATATGGATCTCAACACGAACGGCTTCGCCATCAGGCTCAATAGTAACCAATTTTAAAGTTGTAACGGGGACCACGCCGTCAATCGCCGTTCGGTCGTCATTAAACACTGGTCGTATGTCACAGATCAACTGTAGTTCGTCTAGAGCGGCCCCCGTGGCATCTGCAAGTCTCTCCGCTTTATGCTGACGTGCAAAGCCTGGCGCCAGCAAGAGTGTCTCAATACGCTTGACTAACTTTTGTCGATTCTCGGAAGACGAAGCATCGGAAGGCTCCAGCATGGCTGATCGGAAAGCCTGCATGGACTTCTCGAATGGTTCGTCTGGTTCACGCAGCATATCGTTGAGTCGCCAGATTAGTTTGGCGATGCGGGTCCCTTGCTCGCCTTTACCTAACACTGTCGTCACCAACGACTCAGCTGTCCGCTTGTCGAGGAATGAATCAAACTTGGTAAGGGTTAACGCAAGCGTATCAAAAGTTCCTTCATCGATGTCGAGTATGCTCTTGGTGTCTTTGAGAAACGCTTCATCCTGAGCCAGTTGCTTGGCTATTGCAGAAAAGGGGAATGTGCCGCGGATATAGAATTTAGGGGTAGCCATGTTTACGCCTGTAAAGCCACGGGGACTAGGCTTAGCAAAAAGGGTGCCTATAACACTTCGGCTATTCTGAAGCATCTTTTAGGCGAAATCAAGCAGGAAGGCTCAGCAGTGAAGGTCGGATAATCAGTGCTGACGCCTTGCTTCCCAGTGCTCTTGTGTGTCCTCTAAAACTCCAGACCAATAGAACATTATGCACGTGGAACGCCTGCTTCAGCCCCGAAGGGGCGATCGTCAATAGCCAGGGGCGTCAGCCCCTGGAATCCGCGATCCCCGCAGCTCCAGCCCCAACGGGGCGAAAGAACTGCACTTATATCGATGATGCATAATGTTCAATAGAACAGGGGCGACCCTTCGGCCGCCCCTGTCACTCCTTCCCGATACTCTCGTCAACTTATTGCACCATTGCCTTCACGGCCTTGACGATCCCTTCCGGATCCAGGCCCTGGTAGCCCATCTGCTGCCACAGGCCGCCGCTGCCGTCCTTGTTGGTGCCGATGTTGTTGTACTTGCCCTTGAAGCCGACCTTCAGCAGTTCCGTGCCGAATCGGCTGCCCAGGCCGGTGCTGACATTGAACCCTTCGACCACCAGCACCCACTTCGCCTTGGCCAACTTCTTCATCATCTCCGGGTCCATCACGTTCAGCGTGGCCTTGTTGATCAGGCCCACCTTCACGCCTTGCTCCTGCAGCTGGATGACCGCATCGAGCGAGCGATAGAGGGCTTCGCCGAAGCTGACGATGAAGCCGCCGCCCTTCATGTCGCGAATGATCTCGTCCTTGCCCGGGACGAACGTATAGCCATTGCCATAGAACGGCGTGCCATCTTCCTTCAGGATATCCGGCACGGCGCTGCGGGTGGAGAAGATGTACCGCAGCCCCGGATCATTGAAGATCGCCTTGACGCATGCGGCGAACTGATTGTGATCGGCCGGGAAATACAGCCGCGTCGTGTCGTGCCCATCGTCCGGCAACCCGTTGGCCGCGAACATGTTGTTGATGCCGAAGTGGCAGGTGTTGTCCGCCATCTCATCGCAGCCGGCGTGGCTGAAGTGGGCGATCACGTTGGAATGATTCAGCCGGGCCATCGTGGCCTCGGAGATCACCATCTCCAGGAACGCCGAGAATGTCCCGAAAATGCCCTGCTTGCCCTTCTCCATGCCGAAGCCCGCCGCCGCGGAGAAGTTGCCGCGCTCCATGATGCCCGCCGACACGTACACTTCCGGATACTTCTTGCGGATGTGGTGCAACCCGCAGGAGCCTTCCAGGTCGCAGTCGAACACGCGCACGCTCGAGACCCGCTGGTCCGGCGTCATGCCATCGAGGATCGACGTAATGATCTTGCCGAAATCGTCGCGGTTCTTACCCGCGCCGCTGGAGCCCTTGTACGTCAGCGGCGACTTCTGCGGCTTGACGCTCTTGAGATACTCCACCGCCTTGGTCTGCCCACGCTTCTCGAGGTAGGCCGTCGCCTTATCCGCCTTGATCGATTCATGGGCGGAATTCGAACCTTCCAGCCCGTCGATGCCCGGCGCCATCTTTCGCTTGATGATCAGCGCGAAGGGGCCCGGCGTGGTGAAGGCCTTGCACAGCCCGCCATAGAGCGCGTCGATGTTCTCGCCATCGACGATCAACACCGGCATCCCGGCGCCGGCCAGCGTCATCCCGACGTCGTAGCCGGGCATGTATTTGCTGGGGAATCCGGCAATCGTCACATCATTGTCATCGATCAACACCTTGATGTTGATCTTCTTCGCCACCGCCAGGCGAGCTGCCTCGGCGTCGTTGCCTTCCATCTGCGAGCCATCAGACCCGAGCATGAACACCGCTTTGCCCGGATTCGCCATCGCCACGCCATTGGCGTACGCCCACATGTGTCCCAGCCGGCCCGACGAGAATTTCACGCCCGGCGTCAG
>JBLNDH010000525.1:0-11853 GCA_050261455.1 Bacillota bacterium | reverse complement strand
AGGCGATCCCGAGGTGGGCAGCGAGTGGGATTGTGACGCCCTCACCCAGACTCTCGCCGCTCTCAGTGCCGAAGCCGTAGAGGTGCCGGGTTATACCCCCGACGAGGTCGCGGCCTTGATCCAGCAGCAGGCCGGAATACCCGCTCAGGAGCCGGAGCCGCCGGGCGAGTTCCAGGAGTTCAACGAGAGCATCCCAACCGAACACCAGTGCCCCAAATGTGGCTACCGTTGGTCGGGATCGTCGGCGCCGAAGGGGGCAGCCAATGAATAGGCCCCTTTATCGTGTCCCGTCGATGGCAGAAATTGCCGCTCTGCCGTGGAATAGCTACACCGTCGTGTCCACATTCTCCGGTTGCGGTGGATCGTCGCTAGGTTATCGGATGGCCGGATTCAGAGTGCTCTGGTGCAACGAGTTCATCCCTGCCGCCCGCGACACCTACCGGGCCAACGCCGCACCGTACACCATCGTGGATGGTCGCGATATTCGCACGGTCCAACCCGAGGACATCCTGACCGCTACGGGCCTGAAGGCTGGCGAGCTTGATCTATTCGACGGCTCCCCGCCGTGTTGTTCGTTTTCGATGGCCGGGAAGCGGGCGAAGGGCTGGGGGAAGCAGAGAACCTATAGCGATGGCGTTCAGCAACGCACTGACGATCTTCTTCTTGAGTGCGCCCGGCTGCTCAAGGCCTTGCAGCCCAAGACCTTCGTAGCCGAAAACGTTGCTGGCTTGGT
This sequence comes from Bacillota bacterium, assembly GCA_050261455.1. Classification (GTDB taxonomy): domain Bacteria; phylum Planctomycetota; class Phycisphaerae; order Tepidisphaerales; family Tepidisphaeraceae; genus JAPLNB01. Next base: position 11,120 of record JBLNDH010000525.1, on the reverse strand, counting down.
TCGGGGCGTGGCCAAAGGGTACTTCCTCGACATCCTGAAGGAACTAAAGGCCTGTGGCTACAAGGTCTCAGCCCGCGTGCTCGACGCCTCGTGGCTGGGCGTGCCACAGGCTCGACAGCGATTGATTTTCGTGGGTGTCCGCGAGGATCTTGGCATTGAGCCGGTCCACCCGAAACCCCTGCCGTACTTGTACACCATCCGTGACGCGCTGCCGGGGCTGGCCGGGATTGGTACCGCTAAGGGTGTCGTGCCCGCCGATCGTCCCTGCCCGACCATCCTGACCCACGGCAACCGATTTACCCAGTCCGAACGTACCGCCATTGATGCCCCGCCTGTCGAGCCCGAGACCGATATCAGCCGCTTCGCCATCGGCAAAGAATGGGACAAGATGGGCAAGCCGGGAACGCAATCGGACAAGTATTTCCAGCTTGTTCGCCCCGCTCTCGATCAACCCTGTCCGACCGTCACGGCAACGGCTGGGTGCGGTTCGGCGGCTGGCGTCTGCCACCCCACTGAACGCCGCAAGTTCTCCATTGCCGAGCTAAAACGCCTCTGCGGCTTCCCAGACGATTTCGTTCTGACCGGCACCTATGCCCAGCAGTGGGAGCGGCTGGGGCGAGCGGTGCCGCCGGTAATGATGATGCACATCGCAGCGGCCATCCGAGACAACATCCTAGCCAAGATCCGGAGGGATAACCCATGACAACCACTACCGAACAATCGAGTCTGGGCCACAAGCCCGAGGGCAAATGGGCCTTTGACGAATCCGTCACCGACTGTTTTTCAGACATGCTCGCCCGGTCCATCCCGCAGTACGACGTGATGCGTCAGGCGGTGTTCGATTTGGCCTACCGATTTGTCCAACCTCATACCGAGATCGTGGACCTGGGCTGCAGTCGCGGGGATGCCCTGGCCCCGCTGATCGACAAATACGGGGCGTACAACCGATTCGTCGGCCTGGAGGTTTCAGAGCCGATGCTCGCCGCTGCCCGCGAACGATTCCAAGGGTTCATCAACTGCGGTGTGGTCGATATCCGTAAGCACGATCTGCGGCAAGGGCTGCCTTCCGTGAGTGCGAGCGTGGTGATGTCGGTTCTGACGTTGCAGTTCACGCCCATCGAGTACCGCCACAGGATTGTTCGTTCTGTCTATGAACATCTTCTGCCCGGCGGGGCGTTCATCCTCGTTGAAAAGGTTCTTGGCGAGTACGCCGAGCTGGATGACCTGATGGTCAGCACGTACTACGCGATGAAGGGGGCGAATGGCTATAGCCAGGACGAGATCCAGCGAAAGCGGATGAGTCTTGAAGGGGTGCTCGTGCCGGTTACGGCGAGGTGGAATGAGCAGCTTTTGCATTCGGCCGGGTTCACGCAGGTCGATTGTTTTTGGCGATGGATGAATTTTGCCGGCTGGATTGCCGTGAAGTGAGGTGACGTATGGGACTCAGGGGACCAAAACCAACACCATCCGCCGTCAAAATTGCCCGCGGTACGTACCGGGCCGATCGTGCCGCAGCCTGCGAAGCTCAGCCGCTTGGCAAACCGACGTGCCCAAATTTCCTGAGCACCGATGAGCGCAAGGAATTCCGCCGCGTCGTGCGTCTCCTATCGTCGATGGGGCTGATCGGGGCTATCGATGGCAACGCCCTAGCCCGCTACGCCCGGCTCTGGTGCCGGTGGCGCCAGGCGGAACAGATGATTACCAAGACTGGCGATGTGTTCCCGATCAAGGATAGCGATGGCAAAGTCAAATGTTTGCAGCAGTCGCCTTATGTGAGCATCGCCCGCTCCCTCTCCGAGCAGTTGGACAAGCTGGAGGCTTCCTTTGGCATGAACCCTTCGGCCCGCTCTCGTATCGAAGTGGCCCCGCCCCAGTCCCAGGCCGATCCCAAGGCCCGGTTTTTTGATACTCCGATGAGGATGGTCGAGTAATGAAGTGGACTGCTGACAAGATCGAAGCCGCCTGCCGTACGTTGATCCCCGGATACAACCCGTGGGACCGCGCGGATGGTTTCCATTTTGATGTGGCCACCGCCCAGCGGGTGATTGATTTCAGCCAGGAGTGTTGCACGTTTACGAATTCCAAATGGGCGGGGCTGCCGGTCGTGCTTCAACCATGGCAGGTCGCATTCCTGGCCAATCTATTCGGCTGGAAGCGGGACGATGACAACACGCGGCGATATCGGAAGGCCCTGTTGTTCATCGCCAAGAAGGCTGGGAAGACCGAACTGGCCGCCATCATCGCCAACTACCTCCTGTTCTGCGACGGTGAGCCCGCTCCGGAGATCGTTTCCGCGGCCGGCAACGCTGAGCAGGCCGAAAAGGTCTTCAAAGCGGCCTCCGCCATGATTATCAACGAGCCGGAGCTGTCGCGGCGGGCAGAGGTGCTCACCCGCGCGGTCCGGAATACGCAGAACGGCGGCACCTACAAGGTCATCAATGCCGAGGCCAAAACCAAACATGGGGGGAATCTCCACGCGGCCTTGATCGATGAGCTGATGGCCATCGCCTCGCCCGGGCTTCCCGATGCCCTAACCAGCTCTATGCGTGCCCGGCGCCAGCCGTTGGTGCTGTACACGACCACCGCCGGGGAGAATCCGGAGAGCATCTGCGGCGAGGTCTATGACTATGCGTGCAAGGTCCGGGATGGCGTAGTTATCGATCCCGAATTCCTCCCGGTTGTGTTCGAGGTGCCCAAGGACGCGGACATCAGCAAGCCGGAAATCTGGAAACTCGCTCAACCCAACCTGGGCGTAACGGTGCCGGTGGCCGAGTATGAGCGGGACTATCGCGAGGCCCTGGCAATCCCCCGCAAAATGCATGTGTTCAAGCAATTCAGCCTCAATCAATGGGTGGAGGCGGCCACCAGTTGGATTGGTCTGGAGGATTGGAAAAAGTGTGCCGGGGAAGTCGATCTGGCCAAGCTCAAGGGCAAGCGGGCCACGATCGGAATTGATCTATCATCGACCACCGACACTACTGCTGTCGTAGCGGCGGTGGAGGATGAGAACAAAATCCGCGTCCTACCGTTCATCTTCATTCCCAAGGACAACGCGGCGGGCCGGTACCTACGCCAGAAGCGTGATCGGGCACCATACCTGTCGTGGATCGATCAGGGATTTATCACCGCAACTGAGGGCAATGTCGTCGATTACGGAGCGGTGGAAGCCAAAATCCTTGAACTAGCCAAGCATTTCACGCTACTGGAGTGCGAGGCAGACCCGTTCAACGCGACAGGCCTGCTGGAGAATCTGACGAAAGCGGGGGTGAACGTTGTGACCATGCGGCAGGGGTGGAGCTTGGCCGAGGCGACGAAAGAGACAGAACGTTTGATCCTGACCGGGGCCCTGGTTCATCCCAACAACCCCGCGTTCAACTGGCAGGTCAGTTGCGCGGCCGTCAAAAGTGACGAGCACGAGAATCATTGGCTAGTCAAACATCGGTCTACCGGCCGCATCGATGCCGCCGTGGCCATGATCATGGCCATCAATGCATTGAGGTTCGGGGCGGGCAAAGGGGCGGAACAGCCGATCGTTTATACCGAGGCCCCCGATATCTTCTTTCTGTGACCGAAATTGAGGTAAATATGGGATTTTTCAATCGATTATTTGGACACGAACAGCGGGCGATTACTCCCCAGCCCACACCCCCCCGGCCGGCCGACCTTCTCCCCGGCATCCCGTATTTCTCGGGTATGGGGTTCAATGACAGCAACATCCCCGTGAGCGAGGAGTTGAGTCTCACGCTGTCTGCGGTCTGGTGTGCGGTGTCGTGCATTTCCAACGCCTTTTCATCGCTCCCCGCGCATGTGCTGGATCGGAAGACAGGCGAAAAGCGCATCGACCACCCCGTCTATACCCTCCTTCATGATGAGCCCAATGACTACATGACTGCAGCGACGTTCAAAGATGCCATGATGGCGAACGTGCTGCTGTGGGGGGCGGGCTATGCCTATATCGAAAAGGACGTTTTGGGCAATCCCATTGGTCTGTATCCGCTACTGGCGAGGTACACCGCCCCTGTCCGCCACCATGGCACACTGGTCTATCAAACCCTGCTGGGCGACAAAACGGCCATCGTAGATGCCGATTGCATGCTCCACGTGCTGGGAATGAGTTTTGACGGGATCAATGGATTGAATGTTATCCAATATGCACGGCAGACCATCGGCGTATCGGTAGCACTGGAGCGGTTCGCAGCCAAGTTCTTCGGCAGTGGGGCCAACGTGGGCGGGCTCATCGAAGCCCCGACCATGTCGCCCGAGGCACAGCGTGATTTCGTGGAGAAGTGGAGGCGGGCGTACACAAGTATTGATGGCGCCTTCAAAATCGCCGCCTTGCCGCCGGGGGTGAAGTTCACACAAACGACAACGGACCCCGAGAAGGCGCAGGCGGTGGAATCCCGAGTGCATCAGATCCGCGAAATCGCCCGCATATTCCACGTGCCCCCGCACAAATTGATGGATCTGGAGCGGGCGACGTTCAGCAATATCGAGCACCAGTCTATTGAGTTCATGCAAGAGGCCATCCAGCCTTGGGCGATCCGCTGGGAGCAGGAAGCAGGCCGCAAGCTATTTTCAGAACGTGAAAAGCCGTATGTGGAGCTTCGCTTCAACCTCGACAGCTTACTCAGAGCCGACACGGCATCACGTTATAGCGCTCATGCCGTCGCTCTGAACAGTGGCTTTTGCACGGTGAACGAGATCCGAGCCCGCGAGGGCCTACCCCCGGTAAAGAACGGTGACATTCTCCGCACCCCCTTGAACATGGCGCCCGTGAGCAACACCGCTGCTCGTGGTCTGGTGGAAGACGTAGCCCGCCGGGCCATCACCAAAGAGATTCGAGCCCTTCAACGAGCCCAGAAGAAGTATCAGGGCAAACCCGATGAATTGCGGGCATGGGCGACCACTTGGTATGCGACCCATGAAGCCCTTATCGCCCGTTCTTTTGCCCCCGTCCTGCGGACCCTCGCCTGCACCACCACCCCCGCGGACTACGCCAAGGCCCACTGCGCCGAATCCATGCGAGCTATCGTCACTGCATTAGACGGCAAGGCCAGTGTCGATGACTTGATAGATGACTTTGAGGACCGCCCGGCAGTCATCGCGGACGAACTAACCCAGACCAACTAACCTGAAAGGATCATCATGAACGAAATCGAAACCCGTCATTGTGAGCATTATGAGGCCCGCGAGGGGCTTGAGGTTCGGCTGACCCCCGCCGCGGGCGATCAGCCCAACAAGCTCATCGGTTACGCAGCGGTGTTCAACTCGCTCTCTGCGGATCTGGGCGGCTGGAAAGAGCGGATCATCCCCGGGGCCTTCAAGACCAGCCTTTCAAATGGCCAGGACATCCGGGCTTTGGTAGATCACGACTTCTCCAAACTGCTCGGACGCAGCAGCAACACCACCCTTAAGCTGGCCGAGGATGCCACCGGGCTACGTGTTGAGATCGATGTGCCCGATACCTCCTACGGCCACGACGTCCTCGCCAGTGTCAAACGGGGCGACATCAAGGGCATGAGTTTTGGTTTCCGGGTTCTGCCCGACGGGGAGCGGTTCACCAAGGATGTTGCCAAGGATGGTACTGAAATCCTTGTCCGCGAGCTAACCAACCTTGATCTGAAAGAGGTGACCGTTACCTCGATTCCTGCCTATTCCGCTACGTCGGTGCAGTGTCGTGTAGACCCCGGCGTTGTGGAGCGATTCCAGGCGACCCAGCCCCGGCCGGAACTGGCCAAGCGGTGGATGCAATATCGAAAAATCGTAGCTGCTGAGTGAAATTTCTCCTTGGCTGGCGATATCACAATGAGAGGCTAGAAACCGCAGGTACTCGAAGCTGTCGCTGCTCTGCTTGTCACGTTCCACGCCTCACCGCCTATCCCATGTGGGAAGGCATTGTTTCGATTCATGAGGTAAAAACCATGTCGTATAAGAACCTGAAAATGTGGCGGGAACAGCGTGGCGAAAAGATCGTGGCGATGAAGTCGATTCTCGACAAGGCCGAGACCGAAAAGCGAGCCGACCTGTCGAAGGAAGAGAGCGAGAACTTCGACAAGCTTCAGGCTGAGGCCGAGGCTTTGCAGAAGAACATCGAACGTGCCCAGAAGATCGGCACCATCGAAACCGCTGCCGAGGGCGACAACAAGCTCCTCGAGAGGCTGGGCAAGGAAGATTTGAACGACCGGGAACAGGTAAACGATGCCGAGCAGCGGGCCGCGTTCAATGACTTCTGCCGCACCGGTGAGTTGCGAGCGACCAACACCATCACGACCACCACCGGCAGCGGGGCCTATGTCCCGAAGACCGTGGCTGGCGTCGAGAGCGTGGCCAAGCTGGCCAATTCGTTGAAGGCCGCCCAGGCGTTCTATGGCATCCCGGCCATCCCCATCATGGGCAAGGTCGTCATCTCTGTTCCGGTGTTGAATCTCACCGATGGCGACACCCTCGCGGGTGATGCCGATGGCGAATCGATGAGCACCAATACGGATGCCTCAATTACGCTGACCGCGGCTACGTACAACTCCAAGTGCCAATGGCTCGACAATGGCGTTATCACGGCCCAGTCGTACGACGCGGCCAGCAGCCTGGTGCCCGTGCTTCGCGTGGCCTGTGAGCGTGGCGAAGAGGCTGCCTTTTACGCCGCTTCCATCACGACCGCTGCCCTGAAAGCGGCCGCCCGTGAGACCGCCAACGCCTCTAAGGTTGTGTTTGGCGACCTCTCCACCCTGCTTTTCGATCTGGGCGCCTACGCGATCGGCCGCTGTGCGTACCTCGTCAGTGCCAGCATGCTGGCCGCGATGCACAGCATGACCGATGACAACGGTTACCCGATCAACAAGCTGACCAAGGACGGCAACGGGCAATACTACTGGGATGGCGTGCCCGTCTTCCCGACCACTGCGTTGGAAGCCATCGCCGATGGCAAGTATGTCGCGGCGGCGATCAACGTGGACGCCTGCCGTGTGGCGGCCAGCACCGCGTGGGTGAACCGCTATGACCAGAATTCAGCCCGGCCGAATCAGACCGGATTTGATTACCTGCAGTACGCCGCGTTCGGCATCAAGTCCGGTGCGGTGCAGCTGCTGAAGGTCAAGGCCGCTGCCTAATTGATTTTTCCCTCCGGGGGCCGCGCCGGCCGGCACCGGCGCGGCCTTTTTCACAGGAATCCAATGAAACCCCAAGCCACATGGGGAGATGACATGGGCCTCCAACTACTCACCACCAATTCCATCATCCCCGTCAGCATTGAGGAATTGGCCGATTACTTGCGTATTGATACCTCGATCGATGGGAATGGGGTGCTCTCATCGCTAACCCTTGCTGCTGTGGAATTCTTGGAGCGGGAAACAAACACGCAAATCAGCCCCGCACAGTACCTGCTCACGCTAGACGGATTTGGGAGTGAAAGTGCTGTTCGCCTGCCTAGGCCTCCGCTGGCCTCTGTGGACTCAATCAAGTTCACGGACCCAACGGGGGCTGAACAGGTGCTCGACCCCGCCTTGTACGTTGTGGACACAGCAAGCCCCGGCCGTGTTGTCCTGAGGCCCTGCAAATCCTGGCCCGCCACGGACCGCTCGGCCAACTGTGTGCGAATCACGTTCACCGCAGGCTATCCCGAGGTCTGGAAGATTCCGTACACGCTACAGCAGGCCATCAAAATGATGGTCGGCCACTGGTACGAGCACCGCGAGGCATACGTGGATCGGCGATTGGATGAGGTGCCGTTGGCCGTCCAGCGGATTGTTGAGCAGCACCGCTTTTTTGAGTGCGTGGAGTGATCATGATCAGGGCCGGCGAACTTCGAGACCGTGTCAGCGTGCTCCAGTGGTCCCCCGAGCAAAGCCCCGAATGGGGCGATCAGCCGGGCTACCGCGATATTGGCATCTCATTCTGGGCCAAGGTTGAACCTCTATCGGCTACTGAAAAAGCCACCGGCAATGGTGTGCAGGAAGTTATCTCGCATGTGGTGACGACGCGGTACCGGTGCGATCTGTCGCCCAAGGATCGGCTGCTCTGGAGAGGTCGCACCCTTGAGGTTGTCAGCATCCTCGAATCTGCTACCCGCTCCGAACTACGCATAGAGTGCAGGGAATACCCGGCTGAAGGGGAGGGAACCACCAATGGCTGATGGAATGCGCATCCTGGGACAGAAGCAGCTGGAACGGTTGCTGATGACGCTGCCCGATCGCGTACAACGGAAAGCCACGCGGTCCGCAGTGAACAGGGCCGCTACGCCCATTGTGAAGGCGGCCCGGGCGGGGGCTCAGAAGCAATCTGGCCTGCTCAAAAAGGCGATCAACAAGAAGATCAAGACCTATCCCGCCAAACAGACAGTGATGGCGATCATTGGCCCCCGGCGGGACGTGCGGGGCGAGTACAAGGGTAAGCGGCGAGTACCCGCCAACTACGCGCACCTGGCAGAGAGCGGCCACATCGACGTCAAAACTGGCCGATTTATTCCCGGTTCCCATTTCCTCCGCAACGCTTTTGACTCTCAGCAGGGGCTGGCCCAGGACGTCCTGAAGGACTTTCTGGCCGTTGGCATTGTCTCAGAGGCTAAGAAACTTGGGGGTGGGCGATGATAGAAGCGGCAATCCGCTCCATCCTCATCAAAGATCCATTTGTATCCCAGATCGTGGGCGAGCGAGTCTATTTTGTAATGGCCCCGCAGAACGAGGGACAGCGGGCCCACCTTATCTTGCAGCTGGTTTCATCGACCCCCGGCCGCACTTACGAGGGCCGCAGCGACTGGACCCAGGGTACCATGGAAATCACGTGCCTGGCGTCCACGTACCCCGCTGCCAAGGCCCTGTTCAAGGCTGTTTCCGATGCCCTTGATGAGTTCGAGGGCACCGAGGGAGACACCCACATTGACTATATCGAGCTGTCCGAATCGCGGGACGTTCCGACCGGTCAGCCGCTGGAGGGGCGGCCAGCCCCTATGTATGGCGTCCAGATCGATGCCGAATTCATGTACCACGAATAACGAGGTGACTTTATGGCTGTCAAAGGTTTTAAAACAGGGTTTGCATACAGTGATCTTCCCATGAGTGAGGCGACCGTATGGACGGCCGTGGCTCGCATCCGAGACATCACCTGCCCCACGGCGGAAGCGGAGGATATTGAAACGTCCGCCATGGATTCGCCCAGCGACGATCAGGGCCCCTGGAAAGAGTGGTCCGCGGGCTGGGCCGATGCGGGCGAGGTCGAATTGACCATCGAATTTGACAAGGCGAAAAACGGGGAGATTTACGCCCTTTTCCGCGTGGATAAGGCGTTCCGGATTTCCTTTGCGGATGGCAGTACCTGGTCCTTTGCCGGGTACATGAAAGGTTTCGGCAACGAAGTGGACCGCAAGGACATTGTAACCGCCAAGGTGACAATCAAGGTTTCGGGCAAGCCGGAGTATAAAGCGGCCGCCGCGGCCTAACGGAGGGCTGAACTATGAGTCTCAAGGATACAATCCTCGGCGCCAATGATACCAAGCTTGAGCCGGTATCGGTGCCTGAATGGAATGCGACGGTGTACGTCAAAGTAATGAGTTTGGAAGAGGGCACCGCCATCGACCGGATTGCCGAGGGTGACGATGCCCTGGCCCTGGCCAAGCGGGCGACCTTTATCATCCGCGATGAACAAGGCAACCGCATCTTCACCGAAGCCGATGCCCCCGCGCTGGCCAAGAAGAGCGTAAAAGCGTTGCGGCGGATTATCGACGCCCACGCCAAGCTCAACGCCCCCGAGGACCCCGGAAAAAACTGAGTGAGGACCCGGCGCTGCGGTTTCAGCTACGGCTGGCCCTGGCGTTGGGGATGACCCTCAGCGACCTCCGCCGCCGCATGCCTCTCTGGGAGTTTCAGCTCTGGCAGCAGTTCGCGACGCGGGAACCGATCGGCGGGGCGAGGGCGGATCTGCAGGCGGCTCAGGTATGTGCGGTACTGGCAAACTGCCACAGCACGAAGCGGACGTTCAAGTTGTCCGACTTCCTCTTCGACTTCGACCGCGGCTATCGGCCCCCGCCCACGGATGAGGAGTTGCGCGACATCGCCCTGAAGGCCAACTGCCTGATGGGCGGCACAGTGGTGAGGACGTAAACCATGTCAACGAATATTTCCAACCTCAACGTCAAGCTCACCTGCAATATCTCCTCCTTCGCAGCGAGCATGCGGGCGGCCATCAAGCCCCTCAAGGAATTCGGCGGGCACGTGGCCGCCATCGGTGCCAAGGTGGGCGGGTTCGCCGCTGCTCTGGGCGGGACTGCCCTCACCACCGGCATTACCGGGCTGGGCATCTGGGCGGTGAAGCTGGCCGCCGATGCGGAGCAGGCCAAGGTGTCATTTACGACGATGCTGGGCAGCGCGGAAGCGGCCAAAGCCCTGATGGCCCAGATCAATAGCTTTGCCGCGGCCACCCCGTTCCAGACGACAGAGCTGATTGACGCCTCAAAGAAGCTGCTGGCCTTCGGAGTCAGCAGCGATCAGGTGATTCCGAGCCTCCGCACCCTGGGCGACATCGCGGCGGGGCTGAACATCCCCTTGGGGGATCTGGCGGAGATCTACGGCAAGGCCCGGGTACAGGGCCGGCTGATGGCCGAGGACATCAACCAACTGACCGGCCGCGGCATCCCCGTCATTGCTGAATTCGCCAAACAGTTCGGCGTGACCGAAGGGGAAGTGAAGAAACTGGTGGAGCAGGGGCAAATTGGCTTCCCGAACCTGCAGCGGGCTTTGGTAAGCCTGACGAGCGAGGGCGGCAAGTTCAGCGGGCTGATGGAGGCGCAGTCGCAGACGGTATCCGGCCTGTGGTCCACGCTACAGGATTCCATCACTCTCAACGTTACCCGCATCGGGGAGATCATCACGGAAAAGCTGGATCTGCGGGGCGCCATTGCCGGCATCTCCACCATGGTCAGCAGTCTGGCCAGTGTGGCGATCCCCATTATCGAGAACTTCCTGACCCGCTTGGCTGCGATCGGCAATACCGGCAAGGGTATGGGGGGGTTGGCCCTGAGCGGGACGGAGATGCTGGCCAAGGGACTGGCCGGGGCCTATGACGCCTGCGGGCTGCTCGTGGCCGGCTTCCGCTACGTCCAATCGGGGATCTTCTGGGCGATGTCCCTGGCG
>JBLNDH010000524.1:0-7599 GCA_050261455.1 Bacillota bacterium | reverse complement strand
AGTCCAACGCGGGTGTCCTTCCAAAATAAGCGATCCAAGCGAGCAGACATGACACTTATCCCTTTTGTCATGGCCGAAGCGAGCTGCCCAGCCTGCCCGCGCGCATGCCATTCCCAGATAGCAAGTTGCGGCGGACGCTCCATGAAGCCCAAGCTCAGTGAGTGTGAGAACGGGACGCTGCTACCCTCGAACGGACTGGTCGCTACAGCCCAACTCCACCTTTTCGGTAATTATGCGCCACGTCCGCCAAGCCGAGCAACCGGCCGGCCATCAATTCCCAAAAGTGGGGTTGAGGTGATTGCGTATGCAAAATGTTCCAATTTGCCGTTCTCTCCTTCCCGACGGTGCGATTCAATGAACCGCTTTCTTCAAGGCCCGAGCCATGCAGTTATTCATCGATACGGCCAATCTGGACGAAATCCGCCACGCCAATGATTTGGGAGTCCTGGATGGTGTCACCACCAATCCCACCCATATTTCCAAAGAGAAAACCGACTTCAAGACCCGGCTGCGCGAGATCTGTCAGATCGTTAAAGGCCCGGTTTCTGCCGAAGTCGTCAGCACGCAAGCCGAGGGCATGATCCGCGAAGCGGACGAACTGGTTAAGATCGCGCCCAACATCGTCATCAAACTGCCCTGCACCCACGACGGAGTCATCGCCCTCAAAAAACTGGCCGGCCGCGGGGTGAAGATCAACATGACCCTCTGTTTTCAGCCGCTGCAGGCCCTGATCGTCGCCAAAGCCGGGGCCACCTATGTCAGCCCGTTTGTCGGGCGATTCGACGATCAGGCCGAGGAAGGCATGCAACTGGTCCGCCAGATTCGCACGATCTACGATAACTACGATTACAAGACGCAGATCCTCGCCGCCAGCATCCGCACACCATACCACCTGGTCCAGGCCGCACTGATTGGCGCCGAGATCGCGACGGTGCCCTTTGCCGTCATTGAGAAGATGCTGTTTCATCCGCTGACCGACATTGGGCTCAAGCGGTTCCTGGATGATTGGAAAAAAGCCAATCCCACTTCTTCGATTTGAAAGTTCCGCGACGCCCGGGCATCCTATACTTCAGCATTTGCGATCGATTCCATCGAGAGCGTCGGGCTGAGCCTGCGCAAGGAAGCGGGACATGTCTATTGTGCGATCTGCAAAGCGGCTGAGCATGGTGTGCGCGATGACTCTTGCCGGAGCGGCGGTGCGGGGCGGGCCTATTGAGCCCCCGGCGACACTCCCCGCAGAAGCCCCCCGGCAAACGTCGCAAGCCCCAGTGTCGGATCCCGCACAGAAGGTGGAGTCGCTCATTGCGGATCTGTCCAGCGATTCCTGGCAGGTGCGTCAGAAGGCCCAGGACGCCCTGTCCCAACTGGGATCGCAGGTGCGTCCCCGGCTGACCCAACTGCTCCAGCAAACCAACGACGAGGAAGTGCGCACGCGTGTTGAAGCGATTTTGCGGCAGGTCGATGAGCTGCGCAACACGGGCGTCTCCTTGATCACCCTGCATCTCAAACAGGCCTCCCCCAAGAAGATCTTCGCCGAGATTTCCCGGCAGGCGGACGCCGACCTGCAGCCGGATCCGTTGAATCTCTGGGATTCACGCACCTGGCCCGCCCTGGACGTGGACCTGGACAACCAGCCCTTCTGGCTCGCCTTGAAGCAGATCTGCCAGAAGCTGGATGTCACCCTCCATGGCAACGGCTGGAGCCGGGACATGGTCATCACCGATCGCAATGTCGGAACGCGAATCTGGGGTGCTGCGCCTTACGTGGTCCAGGGCCCGTTCCTGCTCCTGGCCAGCCAAATCAACGGCAGTCGCGCTATCGACCTGCGGCAGCCCAACAATGTATCGCGCGAATGCCACCTGCAACTGCTGGTCTTCGTCGAGCCCAAGGTTCGCGTTCTCCAGGGGTCCTTCGTGGCGCGAATCGACCAGGCCTTGGATGAGAAGGGCAACTCCCTGATGGCGCAGCGGCTTACCCCCGATGGCATGCAGCCGGTCGTCAACTGGTACTGGAATCTCTCGATTCCGCTTTCACCCCCGGCCAATGCCGGCCAGCGCATCGCCAAACTCAAAGGCAGCGCCCGTTACCTGATCCAAACGCGGGCCGAACGCGCCGAGATCTCCGATGTCCTGACCGCGAAGAATGTGACCAAGACGGTTGCCGGCCGACGCTTCCTGCTTCGGGAAGTCCGTCGCAACGGCGACTTGTATACGGCTCACCTGATCCTCTACCGCGCCGGTTGGACCCCGGCCGAGTGGAGTCTGTTGTATCCCTACAACTTCTTCAAGCTGGAGGATGCCAAGGGACATCCGCTCTATCGCGTCCCCCGGGCCGGCGGTGGGGGGGGCGGCGAACAACTCGACATCACCCTTAGCTTTCGGCGACAGACCTGGCAAGATGGCGAGGATCTGGGAGAGCCCGCCAAGCTCGTTTGGGAGGTCCCGACTGAATCAAAGACCGTAACGGTCCCGTTTGAGTTCAATGATCTGCCCCTGCCTTGATAGGTCCTCCGCCGTTGATCCGGCGGCGTCCTGTTGCCACGCCCGGGTATTTGCTCTTAACCACGCCGTGCCAAAGGGTCCAGCAAGTCCCCGATGCCGACTCCAGTGGCCATCTATCTATGACGTTTGTACCGGACTATCCGAGTATGCATTCTTATGGCACGGTGAAACGAGCGAACAAATATGGATTTTCCGGTCCGCCTGTAATAAGTGTGCATCGGCGGCGTCATAATTGAGCGGGTGGACTTTTTGTTGACACTCGCCGTCCACAATGATAGAAACTGAAAGCGCCCGGGCGTGCCGCCGTTTCCTGGCGTTGGGGAGTGCGAACACTGTTAGGCGGCTTGGGGTTTGTCGGATGCAGCGCAATCCCGCTCAAACAGGTGGGCGTCTCTACAATCACTCGGAAGAGCGCGTCGCTTTATTCATCCGTTTGTACAACAGGTTTCCCAGGCGCATCGTCGGCTGAGGAGGAACACCAATGACCTCGCATCGCAAGGCTTCTGTTTTGGCTCGCAATCGCAATCTGAATAGGGCGATCACTCCGCTGATGGAACGCTTGGAGGACCGTCGCCTTTTAACTGTGCTCAATGGCGATATTCCTGCCCAGAGCTTCGTGCAGTATCGGTTCCCAGGGGCTGGCGACAATGAGTGGGGACTTGTCAGAGTGGGCCCGGGCGTCATCGCCGAGGTTACGTGGCTCGACGTCGATGAGGACACCGGCGCGATCATTGGCCTAGAACAGGATCCCCAGCCCCCCGGAACTCGAGCCGATGGGGCAGCCAATGTCGGCAGCTACATGTATGGCATCCGCGTCACCAAGGCCAATCTGGATTCTTATGTGATGGCCACCTATCAGCGAAGTGATAATGGCAACATCATTACGGAGCCCTTCGAGGAAAGTGCCGGCGATGTGCGGGTGATCAACAATCGGAATGGCCAGGAGATGACCATCGCGGCTGCCGATGGCAGCGGTAGGTTGTTGCTCGGTGCTTTGGAGAAACGGGGTGACAACAGCTATCCCGTTCTTTCCCAGGGTGCCGTTACGCCGGGTCTGACCGTGGATGATGGCGTGAACCTGGGCCGGTTCCTGTTTGGCGGAACCGTCATCGGGCAGGTCACCATCGGTGGCTCCATGGATCTGTTCTACGCCGGCCAGTTGCTGACCGGGGATGCCAACGGCGTGATGGATGTTCCCGACAACTTCCACGTCAAAGGCGATCTGCAAAACCTGGTCGTCAAGACCGTGATCGGCAGCCAGACCGGCGGGGACTTGGATAACCCGACCTACTTGAGCCGCGTCCATATCAATGTGGATGGACGCTTGGGACAAATTCGAACGTATGATTCATTCGTTGGTTCGGTCTCGGTTCTCGGTGGCACGGTGACCTCACCGTGGACGACCTACCAGAACGAAGTCGAGAAACGCGGGGCGGGGGCAGCTGGCCGTTTCCTCGATGGGTATCTCGCCGATGGGACGTTCTTCAATGACACCTTCGAGACGGCGCAATTCGTCGGCTCGATCAATAGCGATCAACTTGGCGATAATTCGGTCAACATCCTTGGCACGCTGAATGCCGTGGACGCCGATAACAACCGCGATTGGTTCGACTATTACGGCGTCGGGCTCTATGCCGGGCAGACCGTCCAAGTCCAGCTCGTCGAGTACCTCCTGGACCCCACCGGTAAGCCAATCATCAATCCCCAGACCAATAAGCCATTTACCACAGGCAGCAACCTGACCCGAATCGGCGTGTTTGATCCCGATGGGCGGCTTATCGCCACCGATTACTCGGATGTGGATCCCTACGAAGTGGCCGGCAAGCCGTTCCGCTTCACCGCTGATCGCCCCGGCGTGTATCGCTTTGCAGTGGCTACCTATGGCGATTCCGATTTCGTGACTCACGAGTTTGCGGCTGGAACGATCAGCTATGGCGTTCAGCTCACGAACGTCGGCAATGTGACGCTGGGCGGCGTCGTCGCCACCAACAACATTTTCGATCCCAACGCCATGGGTGTCGGGTTCGATGTGGAAAACGGCGACCTGGGCGCTGTCTACGCGGGTGGCAACCTCATGAGCATCTCGCGGTTCCTGAGCGTCGGCGACGCAAACGGGAATGGCACCCTGGATCCTGCCGAAGACACCAACGGGAATGGCGTGCTGGATGAGGGGGAAGATAAGGACGGCGATGGCTGGTTGGATTTCGCCGAGGCACCCGCAGCCATGAGTGTCTTTGTCGCCAAGGGCAACCTTCGCACGCTCCAGGGCGGCACCATCGGGGTGACGGCCAATGAGGGGGCCCGGGCTGGTTTGGACGTGCACGTGCCGAACGGATTGTTGGGTCTGGTACGCTCCACCACCGACCGGCTATGGCTCAATCCCAACTATCTCTACTACATGTTCGATTACGGCGAAGCCTATTATGATCAGACTGATGTCGATCTGGTGCGGGCCCATCTGGAGGCCCAGCCCCATGTCTCCGGAGATGTCCAACTGATCGACTCCGCCGGACGCTTCTACGGAAACGTTGTCACGAAACAGAAGCTGGGTGTCCTGCGGGCCGGCGAAATGGCGACCCTCATGCCCAGCGTGATTGCCGTCAATGCCGATCTCACGGACGATACCGATAACGATCCCACAACCAGCGAAGACGGCGTCATTGATCTCATCGATGTCGTCGGGGATCTTGGTCGAATCGAAGCCGGTGGTCCTCACATCAACACGGGCCCCGGCGGCAATGTTCGCTACATCAACGTCGGTGGCCAGGTCTATTCCGACGAGGCGTTCGGTGGCGGTGAGCCTCAGGCTACGCTCTTCGAACCCAACGAACTCGCCGAGTTCTACGATGACTCGGGTTCGAAAATCGCCCTCCAGCCGTCAGGCGGACCGTTGTCGGTCACGACCTATGGCATTCGGGGCAGCGGTGGCGTGGCGATCGTTCGTGTCGATTGCGCCGGCTCGCTCACCGTCACGGGAAGTGCCACCTCGGGTGCGGTGTCTGCCGAGATTGGACGCCTCAATGTGACCGGCACGGGCGTGACTGGCACGCTTCCCTTCGTTTCCATCAGCGGTTCTACGAGCAGCGTCCCCACCCAGGTGGATGTCTTCGAGATCACGGGTGGCGATTTCACCAACATCATCAACAATACCAAGGGCGAACTGGTCAATATCACCGCCGGTTCGGTGACCACGATCCAGGCGGAGACGATTGGCTTGGCCAGGAGCAGCACGCCGGTGGCTGTAAACTCCGCTACGATCCGCTCCGATGCCTATCCCTTCAGCCAGCAACGTATTTTGGTTAACTTGTCTGGCGCGGCCGGCCAGATCTTGGCCCGGCAAGCCCTGGGCAACATCAGCGCGGCCTCCATCGCCATCCTCAAGGCGGATTACGATGGCACCCATACCTCCACCACCTATGACAGCTTGATGCGCGAAGGCATCGTCGGCCCGATCTACACGAGCGGCGAACTGGGCGATGTCACCATTGGCGCGGGCATCGCGCCAGCGGGCAATGGACAAGGTGCTCGGGCTGGCCTGTTTGCAGAGGGCCGGATTACCTTCGTGCGTGGCAACAACGCCGACATCCGCGGCATCGTCGCCTCCAATACCTCGATCGGCACGATACAACTGATCAATGGTTCGTTGATCAATGCCAACATCCGGGTTGGGACCTTGGTCGATGCCCGGGAGATCTCCCTTGAAGGCCGTATGAGCCATAGCGGTGGCGGCACCATCAACCGGCCGGTGTATGAAATCGGCCTGATCTCCATTGAGGGTAATGGTACGCAGACAGGTACGACACCTCCCAACAATGGAGGTTCAACGCCGACCCCAGGTAAGAAAAAGAAGCAGAAGTACGTTTGGGTGAATGTCCGGGGCCGCTTGCAACGCGTCCCGGCTCCCGCCCCGAAAAAGACGGCTGCGGCTACTACACCTGCGCCGACAACGCTCTCTGGCGGGATCATCGGAACCCTCGTTACGGCAGCTGACATCGGAACCGTCAAGGTTTCCAATGGGGGCTTCGGCATCTTCGATAGCCTGCTTGGCACGCTGGGTAATGGCGTCGTTGACCAGGTCGAAGCGGATGGGATGGGCTTGCACGATGTCGCGATCTGGGGCGGCGCCAAGGTGAACAACATCATCGCCAAAGGCGATGGCAAGCTGGTCAAAGTGACCTCGTATTCTCCTTCGGTCCGCTGGAGCGAGAACAGCCAGACCGCTCCCTTTGATCCGTTCACCAACTTCGAGCCCAATGGCCTGAGCGATCTGTATGCCTATTTCAAAGGGCACTCGATGCTGGCCGATGATCTCAGCGCCACCAATCCTTCGAAGGATGGCCTGACGAATACCGGCGTGAATTCGAACATGTCCGCCCTGGCGCAACGCGAACTGGGGTTGCTGCAGGCTTGGCGCCTTGAGGCCAACGGCATGGGTAACTATGTCGGGTCTGTTTACGAAGGCTTCAGCTTCGCGAACAAAATCCGCGAGATTCAAATCGCCAACGATGTGTCCGGTGTGGTCGGCTCGGGCATCAATGGGGTACGCATTCTGACCGGTGATCTGCCCGTGTTCAACGTCGGGCGCGATGTCACGGGTCTGCGGCTGACGGTGTCCGGTCGCATTGGGCCCCTCAACTTCGGCCGCAATGTGGATTCGACCACCCGGATCTTTGCTAACGGTAATGCTGGCATCATCGACTCGATCAAGATTGGCGGCGATTTCGCCGGGCGGATCACCGCCGAACGCAAGATCGGAACGATCGCCATCAAGGGCAAATGGACCGGCAAGGTCTATGACCATGGCGTGCTCCGCAAGGCGTAATTGCCGCCGACCATCTAGAGGTAGACAAGCGGTCCTGGCCCTGAAAAGCCAGGACCGTTTTCGTTGAGAATGCTTGCGAGCGAACACGAGTTGAATTCGTGGCTTTCGGGAGGCCAAGGCCCTCGGTGCACGGCGGTGGGGCAACCATTTCTGTCTGCCCTCCTGCCCCCCGACCCCTCTCTCCCCTGACTCCTCCCTCTCTGGGGGTGAGGGTTCAGAGCCCGGGGGCACACCCCAACGGGAACTGTTCCAAAACAAAACCGGCCCGGCGAAAAC
>JBLNDH010000523.1:0-18552 GCA_050261455.1 Bacillota bacterium | reverse complement strand
TCAAAAACGTCAAACTCTGCGACGGGTTCACTGCCAAGGACCTCTGGACCCACAGCATTGCCGTCGCGGCCGTTGCTCGTGAAATGGCCAAGCTGACCTGTCCGGAATTGGCCGATGAGGTCTTCCTGGCAGGACTTGTGCACGATGTGGGCATGCTGGTGGCCCTCCAGGTCAAGCCCGAGCAGTTCCGCACCGTCTGCGAACGCGCCAAGACCGACCAAGGCAAATTCACCGGAATTGAACTGGACGTCATCGGGGTGGATCATCAGGAACTGGGCGCGGCCTTGGCGCTCAAATGGGGTTTCCCACCCGCTTGCCGTATTGTCGCTCGGTGCCATCACAACCCCATCCTGGCCGACGATCCCTGGCAGCCCATTGCCGCGGTGGTCAATTCCGCCGATGCCCTCTGCTGCGGCGCCGGCATTGGCTTTACCCTCTCCGCCAAGAACGACTTGCCCGATGAAACCGGGTTCCAGGGCTTGGTTCCCTTCTCGGTCATCGAGCACGTCAGCCAGAACCTGCAGTCCCTGGTTGACCCGATGCTCCACGTGCTCAATTGACCGTCCACCCCTGATTCTTGCCTCTAATTGGCTGGCAGGTTCGAAGGTTCTCTTCGGCTGCCAGCCATTCTCGTATTCCACTCGTTACAGTTTCGCTACTTTGACGGAATTCCGGCGTTCCCCTTCTGATCCTCGTGCTTCCCGATTTGCTGCACTCCAAGATACATGCCATGCTTGGTTTATGACGGGATGATCTGAACCGTCATTCCGTCAGTCTCTCTCTGACCGTTGGATGCACGGTTTGCACCCACTTGCGAGAGCCCCCGGCACCCTGCCGGGGGCTTTCTTTGGTGCATGCTCCGGGTTACCGAATTGTCCGCCGGATCAAAAAGCCCAGCCCGATCAGCCCGAGCATCCCCAGCGTGGTCGGCTCGGGGACCAACGTCCCGCCTCCAGGGCTCAGCAACGAGGATGGCGCGTTCTGCCCGAGAAAAGCCGAGTCCATGAGGAAGTAGTCGTCGCCATCAATGACCCCATCGTAATTGATGTCTCCATTGCGATAGCCACGACTGCGGGTGAGGAACCCGGAGTCGATCAGGAAGTAATCGTCCCCATCCACTTTCCCATTCAGGTCCAGATCGCCGTTCCAGGTGTACTTGACCAGAATGCTGTTGGCATCGACTCCCTGTCCGCCGAAACTCGTATAGATGGGGATCCCGGTGCCGTCGTCGTTCAGG
This sequence comes from Bacillota bacterium, assembly GCA_050261455.1. Taxonomy (GTDB): domain Bacteria; phylum Planctomycetota; class Phycisphaerae; order Tepidisphaerales; family Tepidisphaeraceae; genus JAPLNB01. The sequence continues at coordinate 17,315 of JBLNDH010000523.1, read as the reverse complement.
ATAATCGCCAGCCCCTTCAGGAAGCTCTCCGCCGCGGTGCTGCTGGTGATACCATTCCCCTGCCAGGGATCACGACCGCCGTTGCGTCCGCGGGCAATGAGCTCGCTGACTTGGTTGAACATCGCTTGGCGAGTAGATGAATCGGCCTGAATGATCAGGGCATTGTTCGTCAAATCGAGCTGCCCATCGCTGGCGATGTTCAGGTTGGAGAGCCGGCTGGTACCGCTGTCCGTGCCATTGGGGTTGACCACGACGCGACTGCCCGCTTGGATCGAAAGGGTATTCCCGCGAATGTAAGTGGCTTTCAAGGTAGCCGAATTGACTCCATTGCCCACCGTGGTCGTGCCCGCGACATCCACAGTGCCCATATCGGCCAGGCCCGTGACGCTATAGTCCGCCTGGACTACAGGACAGCCTGGCACGAGCGAGTAAATGGATGAGGCATGCGGTGAGATGCGTGAGGCATAACTGGCGCCGGTTCCGTATCCCGGTGACCAGGCGTTCACATCCGTCTGAACGAAAAGCCCCCGCAGATCGAACAGGGCTGCCAGGAAGGGATCGGTACCAAGGCGTGAATAACTGAACGGCCCGGACACCGAGTAGTTGATCCCTGCCAGTTTCCAAACGCCTGCATCCTGGATAAACACAGCCCCGCCGGAGTCTCCCGATGAGAGGCTGCACTCATTGGGCGAACGGTCGCCGTCGAAGTCAAACTCCAGCATGTCGCCCAGTTGCTCGCCAGCGTCGATGATGCGAGTCACATCGTTTTCCCCCCAACTCTGCTTTCCATCGGCCGGACCCCAGAGCCAGCCGCGCAGTTGCTCTCGCACCAGCACTTCGCTGCCGCGCTGGGTTCCCCGGCCGATTACCACGATGTGCTGGTCGGTTTCGTCGCTGCCGGTGTAGAGTGGTGCGTAGGTCTGAAATGTACCGGTGATCTTCCAGACTGCCAGATCGCTGCCAGGCAAAATGGTTCGTCCCCCGGTTCCAAAGGAGGGATCAATGGCGTAGGACGAGCCCTGGTAGACCAACGGGCCGGCTGGGGTGCCGATGTGGGCTGCGGTGATAAAGTAATTGGGTGCAATGGGGGTGCCGAGGAAGCTGCCGAACTGTCCTTCGAGTTGCCAGGCCGGATAGGCGATGCTGTCGGCCGAAGGGGTCTCGTTTCGATTTTCGCTGGAATAGAGGATGACCGCCCGGGCGGGAATTGCGCAAAAAAGCCCGCTCGCGACCGCCAAGACGCATCTAGACAGCCGGACCATCGACGACACATGCCCTCCAGGCCGTGGCACGGAATGAAGCGACTCCGCACCACCAGGGAATTATACCTCACAGTTGCCGATCGTGCCTGGGCACGTACCCGTTAATTCGAGCCTCTTGCCCAGGTTCTATTCAGCGAATCTCCCGCAGATGGTACTGGGATGTGCCCAGTCCAACGGCCTGCATCTGTTCCACCTGCACATAGGGGTCCTTGGCGTGGATGCGTTCGAACAGGTGCTTGCCTTGGACCAACTCCCGATTCTGGGGCAAGCTTCCGGGCAGGGGCTGGCCATCGCGCGTCAGGTCCAGACTGGCTTTATCGACGGCGACGATATTCTCGGAGGCCAGGATGCCCACATCGGGGATCAGGGCCGGTGAGGAGAATCCCCAGCAATCGCAGTAGACGGTAATCTGGGTCAGGAAGTTGATGTGAAGCACACGCTGAGGGTCGAAGGTCTTGAGCACCTCGCGGGTGGCCAGCGCCAGGCCATGCTGGAACGGGACAAACCCGCCGCCAGTGATTTTGATCGCCTTTTTCGGGCAGGCCAATACGCAATGGCGGCAATAGACACAGTGGTGATAGAAGATCTCCAGCTGATCGGTCGTTTCGTTCCACTTGGCGGCATTGCGGGTGCAGGAATTGACGCACTTTCGGCACTTGGTGCATTGGTTCTTGTTGTACACCAAGCCGCCTTCCAACTGATGGAGAGATCCACGGCAATGTTGGGTGACGCAGCCCATCGCCAGGTTCTTGCAGGCGGCCCCGTAGCCGCAGTCGCCGTGGCCCTTGAAATGGCTGATGTTGATCAGGGCATCGGCATCTTCGATATTGCCGCAGACCTCGATTTCTTTGAGGGTTTTGTAGGCGACCTTGTGCTTATAGAAGAACTTGTCCCGGAAGCCGGCGGCTCCGAGCAGGGGGGCACCGAGGACCTCGGCCGTGTAACCACGGGCGGTGGCCTCGGCGATGGAGAGAGAACCGTCGGTGATGAAGACGCTCTTGGCGCCCGCTTCTTTGATCTTCTGGATGGCCAGGCGGATGAAGAGTGGCGGGATGGTGGTGAATCCCATGCCCACGCCGACATGGACCTTGACCGCCACCACCGCGCCGTCGCAGACGCGTTTCATTGGCAGTTGGTCGAGCATGCGCAGGAACTTGGCCGGGAGACTGGCGCTGGCCTCGAGGCGATCGATGGCGGCCGGGGCGAACAAGACTTCGGCGGGTTTGACTTTGGCAGGTGTCGATTTCTTCGTCTTCGCTTGAGCTTTTACTGCAGACATCGCGTCCACTCTCCACACATAGGGTTGGCCTGACTGGACATTCCGGCAAGAAACTTATTGTGCCGGAGATCGATCCAAGTTCAGGAAAGGCGGGAGTATAGCAGCTTGAGGGCGGGATGACGATGAAGGGGGAGAGAGGGGGCGAAGCGAGAGGGCGGCGAGTTGGCGGGGTTGGAGTGCGCGAAGCCGCAAGCGTATTGGAAGGCGATGCAGCGAAGGAGGCGGGAAGCACTTAATTGACAATTGAAAATTGACAATTCTCAATTGACAATTGAAGGAAGATCCAACGCGGGGTTAGCTTGGGGTTTTACCGGCGAGAGAGAAGGGGCTTGGGCGTGAGGGCTCGGCGGCGAGGGGTGTGGAGGAGTTACGCTGGCCGAACCATGCTGTCATCCGGAAGGCATCATCGACGTGGATGGCCACATCACGCACGGCGATGCGGTCGCCGGGCCATTTGGCCAAGGGTACAAGGCGTCCCTCGTATTTTTGGATGGAAGGTCCGATGAGTGATGCCAGCAGCGAGCCGCCCAGGTCCTCGCCCTCGCACGCCAGGTCCGACAGTTTTACATGGAAGTTATCGTCGATCGTCATGTGGCCGCGGATGTGGAAGGTTGTTGGCAACAGCATCCACACGGCCTGGACCCGCAACTCGGCAGAGAGGGATCGTGTGTCCTCGGATGTGATGCGGACTGCCGCATCGCGTACCCAGAACCCGCCCTTGGCATGTTCGCGAGCGCCCCGGAGCATCATGGGCTTGAGATCCGACAGTTTCACGGAGAACTGCAGATATCCCTCTGCCGCATCGGTCATCACCAGCCCCGTCCGCCCGCTTGGATCGTGAAAGAGGCCAAAACGGGCATCGTGCACGCGCAATTGCCAATACGTCTCGCGATCGGCATAGCGAAGTGGGGCGGCCAGGTATTCGAACTCATTGACGGACAAGACCGGCTCCAGATGTTTGATGGGAGTCTTGGTCTGGGCCGGTTTGTAGTTCTTCTGGACAACGGCGTTTGAGACATCGATCCGCAACTGGTTCAGGTGGGGGAAGGAATCGCCGCTGGCGACGATAGGCGGTAGGCCTTCAGGCAACAGCAATCTCGACTGGTACCCGCGGAGGAGTCGCTGGGCCAGTTCTTCGCGTGAGCGGGGTTTGTTGTCGCCTTCCAGCGGCAGGGCCCCGATGCCGCGTGAAAAATCGAGGACGGGTTTGTCTACGACAATCGGTTGGGTGGTGGGTGAGGGTTTGGGCCTGGATGCGCAGCCGGAAAGGATCGCCGCGGTCAAAATCGCAGCAATGGCAGTGATGAGTGAGAGTCCCGGATGTTGTAAGACGGCTCGAGTACGCCTAGCCATGCCCGTATTGTAGCCAAGACGGGTTTCATGTGGACGCGTGGAATTTCTTATCAGCGGCAGACGCCGCCTGCTTGGACTTGAGCCGCGGACTGACGCGAATGAACGCAGATTGGAAGTGCATGGGCGGGTGACCCATGCCAGGTTCAGTTTTGCCACCGATGGGCAACGATGCACACCGATGAAGCGCGTACGGGCGAGAGGCTAGTTGTCGAGGATGAACTCCGGCATGGCCAGCAGGACGCCTTCCTGTTGCAGCATCTGCAACTGCAGCAGCAGGCGCTGGATCACGGACACTCGGTGCGGATCGAGGTGTTGCAGGTAGGGGGTGGCCAGGTTTAGCAGCGAGCCGTTGTTGATTCGGAGTGTCGATTCGTCGGTTGAGGTCAGTGAGTTGGAGTCGTCGGTGTTGCCGGTCAGTTCGTCGAGGATCTGCTCCAGGAGATTCTTGGGCTGAGGCAGGACGCGAAGATCGTAATCGGTGATCTTGGCCTGTCCGGCGACATAGCGAATCGCATCGTGCAGGGAACCAATCTTGTCGACCAAACCCAGTTCCAACGCCTGCTGGCCGGTGAAAACGCGTCCGCCGGCGATTTGATCGATGGGCTTCTTGAGGCGGTTGCCGCGGCTGGACGTGACGTGTCCCTGGAAGGTTTGGTAGATCTCGGCCATCAGTCCCTGGATGCGGGCTCGCTCGTCGTCGGAGAAGGGCGTGGTGGTGGAGAGGATCCCGGCGTTCTTGCCGCGTTTGTACTCTTTGAAAGTGATGCCGATCTTGTTCCATAAGCCGGTCGTCACGAGTTTGCCGGTTACGACGCCGATGGATGCGGTGATGGTGTTGGAGTCGGCGAAGATGGTGTCGGCGCCGGTGGCTACGTAATAGCCGCCGCTGGCCGCGATGTTGCCCATCGAAACGACGAGGGGTTTGCGGGATTTTACGCGATTGGCGGCATCGAGGATGATTTCGCTGGCGGTGGCGGAACCCCCCGGCGAATCGATGCGTAACACGACGGCTTTGATGGAATCATCGGCGGCGGCTTTGTCCAGTGCTCGGCGGATTTCCGTGCTCAGGGCCACGCGGCTGGTGAACAAGGGAGAAGTGTCCCTCTTGCTGCCCACCATGATTGGCCCATCGACATAGACAATGGCGATAGCGCCCTTGGTGGGTTTGGCCTTCTGAGTCCCACTCAGAAGGTCGGACCAGAACTTGAAGACTGCAAATGGGGAGGAGAGGTCCAACTGGGGCAGCTTGGTTTTGCCGTACTTTCTCTCGAAGGTGATGGTGTCGCCGAACCTGCCTTTGAGGATGGCCTGGAGGTCCTGGATGGATTCGATGGCGTCAATGATGCCGGCAGCTTTGGCTTGCTCGGCGGTATAGAGGCCGGCATCGATCCAGCCGCGAACCTTGTTCCCATCCACTCCACGTCCCTCGGCGATCTCCTTGACGAAGGTGTCATACATTCCGTCGAGCAGCCAGTTCTGCATTTGGTCGGCTTGGGGGCTGGGGCCATCACGCATGAAGACTTCGGCGGCGGTCTTGTACTCGCCGGAGGTGTAGAAATCGGGTTTGACGCCAATCTTGTCGAGCAGCCCGCGCAGATAGGGCAGGTCTGCGTGGAGGCCGGCGATCAGGACGGTCCCCGTCGGCACCATACTGATGCGCGTGGCGTTGCTGAAGAGGAGGTAGTCGCGAAGATGCAGTTCATCGGCGTGCACATAGACGTCTTTACCGGCCGAACGGATTTGCCTGATGGCCTGCCGCAGTTCTTCAGCCTGGGCCGGGCCGATATTGGCATCATGCGCCGTCAGCAGCAGGACCGCTCGAACGGAGGGATCGTCCGCGGCCTTCTGCATCCGGGTGACCAGATCCTTCAAGGATGTCCCGGGCGGGGCGAACAGGGGTAAGGGGTTATCGATGGGAGACTCCGTGATGGGGCCGGCGAGGCTGAAGACGGCAATCGTCGGTTTGGTGTCGTCCGCCTTGGCATTGTCTTTCGCGGCGGATCGCATGGCCGGGATGAGCATGAGTGTGACGATGCAGAGCGTCGCGAGATTGTGCCGTACCATAATAGAGGCCTCCCTTTGACGGCGTCGAGAACGCGTGTTGGGGCATTGTAGCAGGTACCACGTGGGGCGGGACGGAGATCCTGGCTGGATTATCGCCCGCGATTAGTGCGAATTCGCGACGGGCGGGGTGTGCAGGATCCTGTTGTGCGCGTATTCATTAATGGATATGCAATTATATTACGTCGCATTGCAATAATTGCACGGTCGTGAAAGGTGACCCCCGTTGCACGGGCTTTCCAAGGGGGTTTTAAGTTCTGGTACGCTGATTGCTAAGAATGGGGCGGCGTTGTGTACCCCATACCCTACGCAACGCTTTTGTGTTAACCGGGTCTGTTTGACTGCCGGGTCTTTCTCCCCCGACCAACCCGCTTCAGACGCCCGGTTTTTTATTGCGCACAGCCAGTTACGATTGCATGGTTATTCGGGTGACAATACCCTGTGGCCATGCGAATCCAGTTCTTCGGAGCCGATCGGACCGTCACGGGGTCTTGCCATCTCCTCGAAGTCAATGGGCTGAAGGTATTTCTGGACATGGGCATGTACCAAGGCCCCCGGCGGGAGGCGCAGCGTCTCAACCAGATGCTGCCGGACGATGCCAAGCATGCGGATGCCCTGATCCTGACGCATGGGCACCTGGATCATTGCGGGAAGATTCCGGTACTGACGCGGGCGGGGTATAGCGGGCCAATCTATTGTACCCCGGCGACGGCGCAGATGGCGCGGATCGTTCTGGAGGACTCGGCGGAGATCCAGGAGGAAGATGCCAACTACCTCAACCGGCGAGATCGCGCGCCGGGAGAGGAACCGGTTCGGCCGTTGTACGTGCGGAGTGATATTCCTCGGGTTATCAAACAGATGCGGGGCACGCCCTATGGTCAGCGGGTGGATCTGGGACGGGGAGTGGCTTTCACGCTCCTGGAAGCGGGGCACATCCTGGGCTCGGCCTATGTGCGTCTGGAATGGAAGGATGCTCGCAACGGGCAAGTGCGGCAACTGCTGTATACCGGCGATCTGGGACGATACAACACGCCCATCATCCGCGATCCGCAGGCCATCTCCGCGCCGGTGGATTATGTGATCACCGAGAGCACCTATGGAGGACGCTCGCACGCCCCGATGGGCGAGGTTGAGCCTCAGCTGTTGGAGGCGGTGCGGTATTGCATGAACCGGAAGAGCCGGCTGCTGATCCCGGCTTTTGCGGTGGGGCGGACGCAAACGATTTTGTGGTACCTGCAACGGTTCATTCAGGAGGGGCTGATTCGCGAGATTCCGATTTACGTGGATAGCCCGATGGGAATTGAAGTCACGGAAGTGCACAGCCATTTCCGGGATTACTTCGACGACGAGACGCGGGAAGCGATTGGGAAGAAGGATTTGTTCGGGGCTTCGCGGGTGACGTTCGCGCGGACAACGCAGGAGAGCATGCGGATTAACTCGGACGATGGGCCCTGCGTGATCATCGCATCGAGTCCCACCTGTGAATTCGGGCGAATTCTGCATCACTTGAAGCGCAGCGTGGAGCGGCCAAACGATTTGGTTTTGATGGTGGGATGGACGCCGCCGGGGACCTTGGGGCGTCGGATGCAGGATGGGGAGCGGCGCGTCAGGATCTACGATCGCTGGTATGTCGTGCGATGCCAGATTCAGACGATTCATGGGCTCAGTGCCCATGCGGATGGGGAAGAGCTGACGCGGTTTCTGTCGCCGACGGCTCGACCAGAAACGGCTTTTTACGTGGTGCATGGGGAGCCGGACAGCGCCGGTGCATTGGCGGATCGCCTGGTGCGAGCCGGTGCCGGGCGAGTGGAAATACCTGGGCCGGAGACCGAGGCAATCCTGCCGGGCTGAGAAGTGGTTTTACAATCGCGGAAGATCCGGGTCTTCGCTTCGCTCCGAACCCGGCGTGGGGGGGGAAGGCGGATTCTAAGGGTGTTGTATCAGGGCTTTCGCCGCAACATCAGTAGGATCGGGAGACTCAGAACGGCGAGGCATGCGGGTTCGGGGACAACGGTGATGTTGTAAATGGTGCCTTGGACGAGGTCCAAGTCGCCGGTGCCGCCTTTGAAGGCGATCTTGTGCAGGCCGGGGGAGAGGGGTTCGACCAGAAGCCACCAGCCATCGGTGGCGGCGGGGGAGTACGTGCCCCCGGGCAAATCGAAACCGTCACTTGGGGAATCGAAAATGTTGCTTTCAGGGACAGTGACTTGGAATCCACCGGCGGGGGAGGCGGCGCGGTAGATCCAGATGTTGCGCACCTGCTCATCGACGCTGGCATAGAGCAGGGAGGCGGTGCTGCTGAAATCGTCGAGCTGCTGGCGCATCTCGGCTTCGGTGTAGGTTTCCTCGGGAAGGTTGAAGACGATGCTCGTGAGGATGGGGAAGAAGAGGTATTGCCCTTGCGGCAGAGTGATGTTGCGGGTGTAGGTGTTGCCCAGGCTGGGGGCGAGGAAGAAGACATTGCCGTGCTGATTGGCGTAGGCATTTTCGCCGGTGGGGTCGGTGAGGGGGTTTTCCAGATCGGGAACGGAGATAGCCCATTGCCACCACTGAGCGGCGAGCTGGCCGTAGGTCCGGCCGTCGGGCGCCATGCCATTCACTGGCACAATGCCTGCCTGTACGAATGAGACGCAAGCAAGGGAGAGCAGTGCGGCCGACAGGGCGTAGCGTGTTTCCCGAGACATGTGCGTTTCCTCCTCTGTAGCCAAGTATACAGGGTATGTGGGGGCCGACAAGCAAAATCCTGGTTAGGTAACTTGGCGTCAAGAGCACGCGCGTGGTGGCCGTTGCGCAGATGGCGGAAGGCGGCTCACAGTTACCAGAATCCCGCGAAATGATTGCTTGCCATACCAAGGGACAGGAGTACCATGCTGCCGCCATGGGAAGGTTGGGGCGATGGGTTAGCGGGCTTCTTAAGGGTTGGACCAGAGGACGGGTGCGATGGCGCGGTTGAATGGGCCGGCAGCGCTGCTGTCGGTTGCTTTGACGCTAGGGATGAATCTCGAGCGAGCGGCAGCGGAGCCGCGTGGGGCGGTGTTTTCCAATCCGCTGTATCCGGGGGCTGATCCATGGATCATCCAGCGAGATGGATGGTATTACCTGTGCAAGTCGCAAAGCCGATCGATCGAGGTGTGGAAGTCGCGGTCTTTGGTTGATCGGGGCGAGCGAAGCTTCGTCTGGACGGCGCCCCGACGGGCCTGGAACAGCGCCGAGATCTGGGCGCCGGAACTGCACTACCTGCAGGGGCGATGGTACATCTACTATGCCGCTTCGAGCGGAAGCAATGAGACCCATCGCATGGGCGTCCTGGAGAGCAAGACGGACGATCCGCAAGGCCAGTACGTCGATAAGGGGATGCTGTATACCGGCGATGAGGTGGCCAGCCAGAGAAACAATCGCTGGGCGATCGACGGAACGGTGATGGAACTGCAAAGGCAGTTGTACTTCCTCTGGTCGGGTTGGGAGGATCACCGCGACATTCAGCACTTGTACATCGCGCGGATGGAAAACCCCTGGACGATCAGCAGCAACCGTGTGCGGCTAAGCCCCAATGACGACTATGTGTGGGAACGCGTCGGGGAAGACCAACGGCAGCGCGGGCTGCATGAGGGGCCGGCGATTCTGAAGCGGAATGGGCGGATCTTCCTGGTCTACTCCTGCAGCGGATCCTGGGAAGCCACCTACAAGCTGGGGATGCTCTACGCCGATGAGAAGTGCGATCCGATGGACCCCAGGAGCTGGAGCAAGCTTGCCAAGCCGGTGTTCCAGTCGTCACGGGAGGTGTTCGGAGTGGGGCATTGCAGCTTTGTGCAGTCGCCGGATGGGCAAGAGGACTGGATCGTCTATCACGCGAAGACGCAGCGATCCAGTGGGTGGGGCCGAGTGGTTCGCGCGCAGAAGTTCACCTGGCGGGAAAACGGGTTTCCCGATTTCGGGGCGCCGGTGGCTTCGGGCGAGGCGCAGCCCATGCCATCGAATGTGATCGGTGGGGCGGCGGTGCCGAAGTCGGCAGCGGCGATGCCGTAGGAGATCCGGGGCATCGCGTAGCTCCGAACCCGGCGTGGAGAGGTGCGACCCCTTGCAATCCTTGCTGTCATCTGCGTAGAACATTCGCATGCTTCGCCGCATCACGCTCGAGAATTTCATGTCCCACGCCCATACGGTGATTGACCTGGCCGATGGGTTGACGGTTCTCGTGGGGCCCAACAACTGCGGCAAGTCCGCGGTGATCGAAGCCCTGCGAACCGTCTGCACGAACCTTCCCGCCGAAATGCTCGTTCGCCATGGCCAGCGCGAAGCCCGGATCACCATTGAAACCGACGACAACCACACCATCGTCTGGCGGCGCAAGGGCCCGACCGTGAGCTATATCATTGATGGCCGGGAGGTGCACCGCCTGAAAGGCTCCGTTCCCGACGACCTTCACGATGTGCTGCGGCTTCCCAAAGTCACCACCCCGCAAGGCGATACTTTCGACATCCACTTTGCACTGCAGAAATCGCCGATGTTTCTCATCGATGAAAGCGGCAGCAAAGCGGCGGGCTTTTTCTCCACCAGTTCGGATGCCGAGAAGCTGATGCAAATGCAGCAGCGGCATCGCGAGAAGGTGCGCAATGCCAAGGCCCGGCACAAGGATCTCACCGGCGAAGTCGAGCGATTGGCCGCGCAACTTCAAGCTCTTTCCCCTGTCGATGAACTCTCGTCCAGAGTTGAACAGACCGAGCAAGAGTACGCGGCCGTTGTTGAGGACAACCAGCAGATCGCACAATTGACGAAACTTCTCCGCGAACTCGATGGGCAAATCGCCATTCGCGACCAGTATGCGGCCAGTTGCCAGGTCCTCTCGACGATCCAGGCTCCACCGGCGTTGGAAGATGCGGAACCGCTTGATCACCTGATCGAACGTCTGTCGGCGGCGCAGCGCGCCGCCTGCCACGAATCGGCCGTCGGTCAGGCTTTGGCCGACCTTGTGCCTCCTCCTGAGTTGGTTGACACCGCACCGCTTCACCAGCTTGTAACGAGTCTTTTCCGTGCGATTGAGGCTTTGGAATATCACACCGCCCGCGCCCGGGCCGTGGTCGATCTGCAGAAGCCACCTTCGCTCGATGATGAATCGCCCCTGGCGGGGTTGTGTGAACAGCTTGCCCGGGCACAGTGCCAAGTCGAGCACCTGTCCGCCGCCGTGGCATCACTGGCCTCCTTACGCGATGTGCCGGTGATTGATGACACCGTGCCTCTCCAATTGTGCATCGATTCGCTTCGCTCAGCCCTCTTTGCTTATCGTGCCGCTGCCGAGCGTCATGCGGCTCTGTCGGCCCTCCAGCCTCCGCCCGATCAACCCGATACGGCGGCGATCCAAGCGGTGATCGACCAATGGACCGCCAATCGCTACTTGGCTGCCCAGTATGCTGTAGATATCTGCGAGATCGACGCGCAACTGGCCGAGATCGAACAGCAGATCCGCACCTGGGCCGCCGCTCACCCCACCTGCCCCGTCTGTGGTTCGGCCGTTGACCCCGAACGAATCCTCTGCCAGGAGCACGCGGATGCCTGATACTCCGTACACCGGTCTTCTCTGCATTGGCGACCCGCACCTGGCCAGCCGCGTCCCGGGCTTCCGCAAGGATGATTACCCCCGGACCATTCTCAATAAACTCCGCTGGGCTCTCGATTACGCTCGGACCAATGATCTTGTTCCGGTTATTCTTGGGGACCTGTTCCACTATCCCCAGGACAACGCCAATTGGCTCCTGGTCCAACTCCTCGATCTTTTCAAATCCCCCATTCTTGCGGTTCCCGGGAACCACGACTGCAATGAGAATACGCTGACCGAAAACGACACGCTCTCCATTCTCAGTGCCGCCGGGCACATTCGCCTGCTGAACCAGCATGGGCCATGGACGGGGGTGATGAACGACACCCCCGTCACCATTGGTGGCAGTGCGTGGTCGGATCGCCTGCCCAAGAGCATCGATCTCTCAGCACCCAGCACTCAGCACCCAGTACTCAGCACTCAGCACTCACCAGTCACCACATCCCTGGTTTTCTGGATCGCCCACCACGACATCCGTTTCCCGGGCTACGAGGACGCCGGGCGGTTTGGATGCTTCGAAATTCCCGGCGTCAATGTTCTGATCAATGGTCATATTCATCGTCGCCTGCAGGATGTCGTCTGCGGCTGCACCACGTGGCTCAACCCTGGCAACATCACCCGCGTCTCTCGTTCGGATGGCAGTCGAAATCGCAAACCCAGCGTCCTGCGCATCGATGTAGCAGGGGGGCAATGGTCCAAACAGATCATCGAGGTTCCCCATCAGCCTTTTGATGAGGTTTTTCATCCCGAGATCGTCAGCGCCGATGTCAAGATCGACGATTCCCTGTTTATCCGGGGCCTCGCCCAGCTCGAATCATTGAAAACGTCGAGTGGTGCTGGCCTTCGCGCGTTTCTGGCGGATAATCTCCACCAGTTCGAAGAGCCAGTGGCCAACGAAATCCGGGCCCTGGCGGAGGAGGTACTCGAAAATGGCGATTGATCCCCAGAAACCCGTGTTGCCCGCCTCACGATCCTCGCTGCGCCCTGCCGCTTCGCAGGACATCGAGCAATTGCGTAAACGCCACACCGACCTGGATCGCAAACGCGCCGCCGCCCAGGCCAATCTCGATACCGCGAATGCCAACCTTCAAGCCCTCAAAAAGCAGGCCCTCGAAGCGTATGGCACCGACAATCTCGACGAACTCAAAGCCAAGCTCGAAGCCTTGAAAGCCGAGAACGAACGCCGGCGTGCCGAGTATCAGAAGCACCTGGACGAGATCGAATTGAAGCTCACGGAAGTCGAGCAGCACTATCAGCAATCCCGCACCGCCGAGCATTCATGACCGCCGACGCGTTCCAACCCGACCCGCTGCTGCGCATTGTGCGTTCGCCCACGGCGCTGCGCCGCCGGCTTGATCAGCTGATGGGTCAGCGGTCCAGCATCGCCTATCAGCACGACCAGAAGGCCCTCCAGCTGCAATCCATCGCGTCGTATCTCGGGCTGGCCGATTCCATCGAGGATGCTCTGGACAAGCTTAGCCAGCAGCTCTTTGGCGACATTGTGCGCGTCATCGAGGACAACCTCACGATCGCCCTCCAGGAAGTCCTCGAGCAGCCCATTGTTCTCAAGGTGGATCGCGAATTCAAACGCGGCAGCGCCACGATGACTTTCCACATTCACCGCGATGGCCAGCGTGAAGACATCCTGCGCGGCCAGGGCGGCTCCGTCGCCAACATCCTGTCGGTGGGCCTGCGCATCTTCGCTTTGACTACTCTGGACAAGAAGCAACACCGCCGATTCCTGGTCCTCGATGAACAGGATTGCTGGTTGCGGCCGGATCTGGTCCCGCACCTGGTCCGCATCGTGCACGACGCCGCCAAGACCCTGGGTTTTCAGGTCCTGATGATTTCCCACCACGACATCGCGGCATTCGAGCACTACGCCGACAAGATCTATCGCTTCACTCCCACGCCCGATGGCGTATCGATCCAGCCTCTTTACCAGCTTCCCCCATCCCCTGAGATCAGCCGATAGCGGCTGCATCCCTTGACGATCCCCCAACAATCGTTACGGTGATTGCAGCCTCATATTCTCTGAAAGGGAGATCACGATGCTCAAAGGCCAACTACTTCATCCGCAGATTCTGGCGGCCCTTGGCCGCGCCGGTCATTCCAGCAAAATCCTTATCTCGGACGGCAATTACCCGCACTGGACCAAGCGGGGCCCCAATGCCGAGATGGTTTACCTCAATCTCGCCCCGGGCATGTTTAAAGTGACGGACGTGCTGCAGACGCTGCTCTCCGCCATTGTCGTCGAGGCGGCGGAAGTTATGGAGCCGATGAAGACCGGGCCGACCGCCATGAAGGAAGACCCCCCGATCTGGAATGAATTCCGCCAGATCCTCCACGGAGCCGGCGCGGATGTGGAACTGCAGAAGATCGAGCGGTTCAAGTTCTACGAAGTGGCCGGCGCCCCGGACGTCTGCCTTACCATCGCCACCGGCGAGCAGCGGATCTACGCCAACCTCCTGCTCACGATCGGCGTTGTGAAGCCGAAGTGATCGCGTAGTGTTGAAGTAATGGATTGAATGGAACGGAGTAACGGAGTGTCGGGGTAACGGAGTGCTTTACTCCGACACTCCGACACCCCGTCACTCCGATACTTCTATCTGCTTCCCATCTGACCCCCGACCCCTCACCCCTGTCCCCTGCCGTTACGATCGCTCCACCAGTGCCCGCTGATATCGTTTCATCAGCCCCGCCCGGCTTACCAGTCCAATCACATTCCCGGAATCGCGCGATACGGACACCGGCAGGTGGTCCACGTTATGATGTGAGAAGATGTCCAGCACCGTCGCCAGGTCCTCGGTAGGGGGGATCGACGGGATGTCTGCGCGGGTCACGTCTCTCACCAGCAGCAGCGGCACCGCCTCCCGCTGCAACAGCGCCTTTTGGATGTCCTCCGCCACCACCATTCCCATGTACTGTTTCTTCGCATCCAGGACGACGAAACTATCCGCGCCCGTCTGATCGCACAGATCCAGGATGGCCTGGAGCGGATTGTCTCCGCGCACGACCATTGCCGGCTCCAAGTCGACCTGCTCGACGGTCAACCTTCGCAGCAGCGTCAGATCCGCCAGCGTCCCCACTCGTACGCCGCGCAGTCGCAGGCTCAAGGTGTAAATCGAATCCTGGAAGATCACCCTTGCCGTCCCTGTGGCTATTACCGATGCCAGCATCGCCGGCAGGATGATTTTGTGATCCTGCGTCAACTCCAGGAGGATCAGGATGGATGCCAGCGGTGCATGCACCACCGCCGCCAGTACCGCCCCCATGCCGACCAATGCATACACGCTCGGCTGCACATTCATTCCCGCCTGCTTCAGCAGCACTCCCAGGAAGGCGCCGCCGGCTGCGCCGATGAACAGCGAAGGCGCGATGATTCCGCCGCTGCCCCCGCTGCCGAGCGTCACACACGTTGCCGGGATCTTGATCAGTGCCAGGAATCCCAGCAGGAGCAGTAACATGCCGGCCCCATGTTGCGAGTAAAGCGGCGAGTCGCTGATCAGCTGTCGGATGACTCCATAGCCGTCGCTGAAGAACGCCGGCAGCGGGTACGCTCCGTACTCGATCGGTTTTTCTCGCCCCAGGAGCCACCATCCGAAAACCATCACATACACCAGCCCCATGATCCCCAGCATGGCCCCGCCGATCGCCGGCCGCCAGAGCTTTGCAATCCGCAGCTTTGAGAACCGCTGTTCCGTAAAGTACGTCATTCGCGTCAGGGCGACCCCCAACACCCCGCACAACAACCCCAGCAGGGCAAAGTTTCCCAGGTGCGACCAGGCCAGTTCCGCTTGGCGCATCACCTCGGTCGCCGGCATGGCAAAGATTGCGTCGTACCGCTCATGGGGCGCGATCAGCGAGAAGATCCCCTTCGTCGTGACATTGGCAATGACGCTTGCGATCACCACCGGGGCGAACGTCCGGATGGAAAAATCCAACAGGATCACTTCCAGGGTGAAGAGCACTCCGCCGATCGGTGAATTGAAGATCGCGCTGATGCCCGCGGCGCTGCCGCACCCGATCAGCAGTGGCGTGTACTGCCGCGCGATGTGAAACAACTGTCCCACCCCCGACGCGATCCCCGCCCCGATCTGCACGATGGGTCCCTCCGCACCGGCCGATCCTCCTGTCCCGATCGTTACCGCGCTGGTCAATATCTTCTCGACCGCCGAGAGTGGCCGGATGATTCCGCTGCTGCGAATGACGGAGACCATGACGTCCACGATCCCATGGCCCTCGCGGGTTCGAAACACGTAGCGCGACAGCAAGGCCACCGCCAGCCCACCGGCCGTCGGCAGCAGAATCAGCACCAACACCCCTTTCCCATACAGATCGATCCTTGGCCCGAGCCCGCCGTAGAGGTAATCCCGTATGACTGCAATCAACTGGTGGAACCCCACGGCGGCGGCCGCGGTCACCATTCCAATTAATACCGCCAGCCCCAGCAGAAATGTCTGTTCACTAAGCCCCAACCTTGCCAGAATGCGTGTCGTCAATACGCGTAATCGCTCGAACACAGCCGTAACCATTGAAAGCATTGCAGCAGGAGCATACTGCGTTTGCGAGGCGATGCCTAGATTAATGCTGCCTTGCGGAAGGCCTGGTTGCGAAAGGTTCCCCGCTTGGCTTGGGTATTCTGGCGCAAATGGGCGGGCGGTATACTGGGGAAATGAGCGAACGGTCCGAAGAATCGTCCCAGAAGTTGGATTCGTTGATTCAGCGGATTGAAGATCTGGAACGGGACAATGAGCGGCTTCGGCGAAAGGTGGAGCCGATCCTCGGGCCAGACGTGCCATGGATGGATACCCCGGCATTCCTTCGGGCAATCCGGCAGACCGTCCTGGTATGCATGGTGCCGGTGTATGTGGCGCTTCCGGTGATCTTGCTGGGAGGACTCGTCCTTAGCCGGGTTGCGCCGAATGTGCGGATCGGGCCGGTGCCGTTGATGGACTATGGAGGACAGGGCAGCAGGCACCCGGGATTGGGGATTGGCGTCATTGCGTTCGGCGGCGGCGCCGTCGGCGGGATTGCCGCCGGAGGCGGAGCCTTGGGCGTGATCGCGGTGGGGGGCATGGCCGTGGGCCTCATTGCATTCGGCGGCGGGGCGATTGGGGCCATTGCCGTGGGAGGGGGCAGTGTGGGGTTGATTGCGATCGGCGGGGGCGCGGTCGGGTACATTGCGATCGGCGATTCTGCTGTCGGATGGTATGCCCTGGGA
Organism: Bacillota bacterium; assembly: GCA_050261455.1. Classification (GTDB taxonomy): domain Bacteria; phylum Planctomycetota; class Phycisphaerae; order Tepidisphaerales; family Tepidisphaeraceae; genus JAPLNB01. The sequence continues at coordinate 543 of JBLNDH010000523.1, read as the reverse complement.
CGATCCGCCCGAGGCCGCTACGCGCTGGGGCTCAACCGACAGGATCTGGAGGCAGTGGCGTTCTTCCGTCAACTGGTGCCGGGCTTGCGCAAGGCGGTCACCATGCCGATGCCGGTGGTACCGCTGGACAAAAGCCGGCGATCCGACACGATCACCGGTCGAGGTACGTAGAGCCAAATCCTTCAGGGATGCCCCAGGATCGAATACCGGGATAGCCGCGGATTGGCAGCCTCAACCTTCGATCGGACTCAAGTTCGATGGCGGCGGGGCTGCCGTGTGCGCATCAGGGATCGCAAGGGCAGGATTGAGGCCGGGAGCACGATGAACCAGTAGGGGATCGCAATGCTTCGGGTCCAGATTCCCTTCTTGTAAGCGGGCAGCAACTGTTCCAACCGAGTGGGGTCGGCGCGATCTTGGCCGATATTGGTCTCAATGCCAGGCGAATCGCTGAAACTCGCCGATCCCTTGAGCCAGAGTCGCTGGGACGAGGAACCCAGCCAGAATCGAAGATCGGCAATCATGATGCCGATCTGGTCCTGCCAG
>JBLNDH010000522.1:0-5011 GCA_050261455.1 Bacillota bacterium | reverse complement strand
CTTCAGCCCCAAAGAACTCCGCGAACTCATGGCCCACGGCCCCCACGCCCTCATCCGCCGCGAACTCGCCACCCCCCGAGACATCGAATTCACCGAAGCCCACGGCTGCCTCGATGAGGCCGACCCATCCTTGGTCAGCCCGCGTGCCCTGGAACGCGGCGAAGAACAGTGCGGCACACTCGGCTCCGGCAACCATTTCCTCGAAGTCCAAGTCATCGACCAGATCCTCGACCCCGCCGCCGCATCCGTCCTCGGCCTGGCACCCGGCCAGGTCTGCGTCATGATCCACTCCGGCTCACGCGGCCTCGGTTACCAGGTCTGCGACGATGCCCTCCGCGCTCTCCGCGGCGTCCCTGAACGCTACGGCATCTCCCTGCCCGACCGCCAACTCGCCTGTGCCCCCGTCAACACCCCCGAAGGGCAGCATTACCTCGGCGCCATGCGCGCCGCCGCTAACTTCGCCTGGTGCAACCGCCAACTCCTCATGTGGCAGACCCGCGAAGTCTTCGCCCATGTGTTCGACCAGTCATGGGAACGCCTCGGCATGGACCTCATCTACGATGTCGCTCACAACATCGCCAAGCTCGAGGAACACACCATCGATGGCCACTCCAAGCACGTCTGGGTCCATCGCAAAGGCGCCACCCGCGCCTTTCCACCCGGCCACCCCGAAATCCCCGAACTCTACCGAACCATCGGCCAACCCGTCATCATCCCCGGCGACATGGGCCGTGCCAGCTGGATCCTCGTCGGTCAACCCGCGAGCATGCTCAAGACCTTCGGCACCACCTGCCACGGCGCCGGCCGCGCCATGAGTCGCACCGCCGCCGTCAAGGACGCCCAAGGCCGCCGAATCGACCGCGAACTCGCCTCCCACGGCATCATCGCCAAAGCCTCCAGCCGCCGTGGCCTCGCTGAGGAGCAGCCGGCCGCCTACAAGGACGTCGATCTCGTCGTCGATGTGGTTGACCGCGCCGGCCTCTCCCGCAAAGTCGCCCGCCTCCGCCCGATCGGCGTCATCAAAGGCTAAATCCCATATCCCCCCTGCACCGCCCGCCACGTGCATGCAGAGCTCCCCAGATCGCTCTCCCCAGGGCCCCCGTTTCGCGGCGGCCCTGCGGGCCGCGCTCCCGCCTCTGCCCCCCACCCCTCCCTCAGCCCCACTGGGCCGAAAGAACTGCCCTTGCATCGGTGATGCATAGTGTTCTCCGGGCCAGGGCCGGTGTGAGGGTTCCGCGCAACCGATCAACCCTCCGTTGAAACGCCCTAACGCCCAGGGAGCTTGCTCCCTGGGTTCTCCGGAACCGAGTGAATCCTCTGAATCCCCAGACTGCTCCCCCGTGCGCCATCGGGTTGCCTGCAACCCGTGCTCTACCTATTTCCGCATTTCGCCAGACTCATCTACCGGTAGTCACCGCAACTTGCCGCAAGAACCCTTTTTGCGAAGAAGGCACCCCCGGCCATTTGCAGACGCAAGGGCAGCCAGAATCGGGTAGGGTGCGCTTTAGCGCACGTCGAAGTCTCTATAACGCAGGGTGGGCAAGACGAACGGCACGGAGATAGAGGACACCATTGAGAACAAAAGCCAGGACGTTGCAGCTGGCATTGGCCCCAAAAGCGAGGATGAGAGTGCGGGCGTCACGTGGAGACCGATGGAAGTAGCAGAAGATGGCCAAGGGGGTGGCGGGGCCGACGAGGAGAGATGCGAAAAGCATGTAAGGAGCACAAAGCCGGAGGAAGTGGGTGGGAACGGCGAAGCCGATGGTGAGTGTGTACGCGAGACACAGCAGGGCGAATGGAATGGTGACTTTGGGGGGGATGTAGCCGGGAGGTGTGGGGTTATCGGCGGAGCGATTCGCAAATTGTCCGAGGATGGCGAGAACGGCATCACGCTCTGGGGGAGCGGGGAGACGAATCAGCTTGCGCCCGCTGTTGATGAGAGTGATGCAGATGCTCAGGGTATTGGGGTCGGCCGGGTCGGGAAAGGTGTACCAAGTGGCGATGCGATCCCAAGTGAGTTGTTGGAGGGATGACTTGCCCCAGGAGAGCCCGGCAGGGGTGAGGTGATAGGTAAAGGACTGGCCAGCATCGTAGACCCAGGCAAAGAAGGCAAGGCCGAAGATGATAAAGAGTGCAGGCGAGCCTTTGAGGACCATGTCAGCCCAAAGCGCATCGGGGATGAGGTAGCCGAGAGCCTGCCGGAGGGCCAGGCAGGTGCCGATGAAGGCGATGAGGGCAAGCGGAAGGAAGATGGAGGCGCGGCGAATGGCGCGACGGCGGACAGCACGGAGGAGAGGGGGCGCTGGGGACCAAGAAAGACTGATAGGAGGAGCCGTCTCCATAATTGGAACCATTATGGAGACGGAGAGAGGGTGAGGAAAGTATAACAGGAGGAAGTTTGTGTAATCGGGGCTAAGGCAGAATCCGTAGGATCCGCTTCATTCGCACAGTCACCGTTGCGCTTTCGTCGAAAATCCAAAAACCTTTTCTCGATTCTCCCAAGGAAAACCCCACCTCCCTCAAAAACCGTTGCGCCGCAACTCCCCCTTTCGCGCAACACCCCCGTTTATATAGAAGGAGACATTATGCGCATTGGGCTCGTCGCACTTTTGACTCTCACCCCACCCTCCATCGCCCCCCTTGCGCGCTCACCCCGTCCCCTCCTTCCCCCTTCGTCGCTTCGTCGCTCTGTCGCTTCGTCGCTCTCCCATCAAGCAACCCCTTACGCCTTACGCATTTACGCTTTACGCCCCGGTGGCTCCCGGTGTGCTGGCGGTGGTTCTGGGAGGCTCCAGGGAGGTCGGCGGTGGTCCGGCGTGGATTCTTTGTGGATCGCCGGTGGCTCATCGCAGCGCTCTCTTGTCGTCTTGACCTCCGCGCCTTTTCACCAGCCCCCCAACATGGTAAAAGCCCTTACAGTTTCCGAACCGTCGAGGGATTGGACATGGACTTCTCCTGGCTATCCTCATTGAACGATCAACAGCGTGCCGCGGCCACCTTTGGCCAGGATCCCCTCCTGATCATCGCCGGGGCCGGCACCGGCAAGACCAATACCCTCGCCCACCGCGTGGCCTACCTGATCGCCAATGGCATCAACCCCGCCCGCATCCTCCTGCTCACCTTCACCCGTCGTGCCGCCGGCGAGATGATGCGCCGGGTCGATGATCTGCTGACTCGGGCCAGCAAAACGCAGAGCGGGCCAACTGCAACCAAGCTCACCACCGCCCGCGTCTGGGGCGGAACCTTCCATGCCATCGCCAATCGTCTCCTGCGGATTCATAGCCAGGCCGTGGGACTCACCGAGAACTTCACCGTCATGGATCGGTCCGATGCCGAGGATCTGCTGAACACCCTCCGCAGCGAACTGGGGCTCGACAAAGGCGAAGTGCGGTTTCCGCGCAAGGGAACCTGCATGGACATCTACAGCCGATGCGTCAATGCCCAGGAGCCGATCGAGTCGGCCCTCAAGAACCACTTCCCCTGGTGCGCCAATTTCCCCGACGAGCTCAAACGGCTGTTCCGGGCGTATGTCGAGCGAAAACAGCAGCAGAACAGCCTCGATTACGACGACCTGCTCCTCTACTGGTACCACCTGATGCAGGAGGAGGCCCTGGCCGCGGACGTGCGAAAGCAATTCGATGCCGTGCTGGTAGATGAGTATCAGGACACCAATGCCCTGCAGGCCGAGATCCTGCATCGCCTCTGTCCGGAGGGACATGGCCTGACCGTGGTCGGCGATGATGCCCAGAGCATCTACTCCTTCCGGGCGGCCACCGTCCACAACATCCTCGATTTCCCCAAGACCTACCCGGCCGCCACCGTCATCAAGCTGGAACAGAATTACCGGTCCGTCCAGCCGATTTTGGACGCCACCAATGCAGTGATCGGCTTGTGCCCCAACCGCTACAACAAGGACCTGTTCTCAACTCGCCAGAGCCAGCAGAAGCCCAGGCTCGTAACGCTGGTCGATGAGGATCAACAGAGCGAGTACCTGATCCAGCGGATCCTGGAGCACACCGAAGCCGGGATCGCCCTGCGGAAACAGGCGGTGCTCTTCCGGACGGCACACCACAGCGATGCCTTGGAAGTGGAACTAGCCCGGCGAAACATCCCCTTTGTCAAATATGGGGGGTTGAAGTTTCTGGAAGCCGCCCACGTCAAGGACGCCTTGGCCATCCTGCGCGTGGCGGAGAACCCGCACGACACCACGAGCCAGTTCCGCGTCCTGCAGCTTCTCGATGGCATCGGCCCGGCCCACGCCCGCCGGGCGATCGAGCACCTCAGTGCCCATCATTACGACCTGAAGAGCTGGCAGACCCACCAGGCCCCCCCGGCCGCGGCAGGCCAGTGGCCCGGGTTCGTCGAAATGCTCGTGAAGCTGGCGTCGTCATCCAACCCCATGACGCTGCCGGAGCAGGTGGCGGCGGTGCGACAGTTCTACACGCCGATCCTGGAAAAACGCTACGACCAGGCCCAGATCCGCAAGCGGGACCTGGAGCAGCTCGAGCAGATCAGCTCCAATTTCTCTTCCCGCTCGGCCCTGCTGACCGAATTGGCCCTCGATCCGCCCAACAGCACGCAGGACCTGGCTGGCCCACCGCTGCGGGAGGAGGATTACCTGATCCTCAGCACCATCCATTCCGCCAAGGGGTGCGAGTGGGATGCCGTCTACGTGATTCATGCCGCCGATGGAAACATCCCCTCCGACATGGCCACGGGCTCGGACGAGGAGATCGAAGAAGAGCGGCGGCTGTTCTATGTGGCCCTGACGCGAGCCAAGGATTTCCTGGAAGTCTGTTTCCCGCTGAAGTACTACCACCGCAAGTGGTCAACGACGGATCGACACTCCATGGCACAAGTGACGCGGTTTCTGCCGGACACGATTCTGGATCGCTTCGAGCGGGTGTCGCTGCAGGGCAAACCCCAGGTGGATGCCGCCGTGATCCAGCAGGCGGCCAGCGATATCCGCAGAAAAATCGAGTCGATGTGGTCGTAGGGAAACATCGTCGGC
>JBLNDH010000521.1:0-2800 GCA_050261455.1 Bacillota bacterium | reverse complement strand
CGGCGTAGATGGCCTGGCCATTGGCCTCGGCGACGACGGTTCCGACCAGCATGAAGCCGCCGGTCGTATCGCCGCGCACCGGCGCCGGGCCCGTCTGCGGCGCGGGAAGCGGCGTCGGCAGGGCCGGATCAATGGCGCTGACCTTGGGGGTCGCCGGCTCCGGCTCGCGTGCAGCCTTGGCGGCGTTCGGATCGCCCACCGTCGTCTTCTGCTGAACCAGTGCATCGGACGGCTGAGTCGCTGGCCGCGTTTGGGCCTGGTAAAACGCCTGCGCTTTCAGCCTCTCCGGGCCTTTGGTGCCAAAGCAACCCGCGCCGATCAGCAGCGTTCCCACGAGCGACCCAGTAATCCACACACGCTTCATAGCCCATGACCTCCAGGCAAGCCAAAACCCTATCCGACCGTGGGACGATCGGCAAGGGGGCCCATCCACGAGGAGTCACCGGAAAGGGGAAACGGTTCGTGCTACAGACAGCACCGCGCGAACACATTCGCCGCGTTCAATTGGCAATTGTCAATTGAGCGCGGCGGATGCCTCCTGCAGAAGAAAGCCTCTTCCGCACTAATCTTCACTGGTTTGTGAGATCGCTTACGTCCACCAGTTCAGGTCGATCTCCGGGAAGATGTTGTCGTGGGAATCCATATCCCGCAGCTCGATCTCGCGCAGGGGGTCGAGGGGCCGGCCCGCGGCCAACTCCTCCGCCATCAGCGTGGCCCGATCGAACTGCGTCGCATGCCCGCTGAATCGCTGAATGCCATAATCCACCGCGCCATGCGAGTCGATCACGAACGGCCAATCGCTGGCCTGAAGCAACAATAACTCGCGCCCGGCCCGCTCCAGCATCTCCCGAACCTTCGGGTTGGTCTGCCAGGGCAGCTCGTGCAGCAGCTTCAGCATGCGACCCTCAGCCCGGTACTCAATTTCCCAGATCCATCGGGTGCGATCGTTGATCCAGACGGAATGATCGCCGTTGCGACCCCATGACCCTTCCGGCAAACGGACCACCTTGTCGGGCGGATGATTATACAGCGCCTCCTCCGCGGTCATGAGCTTCACCTCCGGGATATGATTCAGCGAGAGAATCACATCGCGAAGGAACTGGATGCCTTCAAACCACCAGTGCCCGAACAGCTCCGCATCGAACGACGCCACACAGACGCCCTGGCGGCCGCTGTAATACTGGTACTCGCCCAACACGTGTTTCACGGTGTTGCAGAAGTGTTGGGCATGCTCGAAGACTTTGCCCGGCACATCATCCGGATAGTACGGGTCTTTGGCGCTCAGGCCGATCTTGTTGTTCGTGATTTTCCAGTAGCGCAGACCACGCTCGTTGTGCTTCCGGTGGAATTCCAGGTAGACGCCGTCGCCGGGGTACCCGATCGATCCGGACCACACCTGCTCCGAGATCCGTGGATGGCGGGCATAGGTGAAGACCTCGGGCCGCTGAGGCTCAGACACCACGCCCACGCCCTCCAGCGGATGCCGCCAGCCGCGCTTCTGGTCCCAGTGAAGCTGCGCTTCGGAGACGGCGCGGAACTCGCCCTTTTCGAAGATACCCAGGGGCTGACCCCGCGTAATCATGTGTGTATCGACGAAGAAGTGCGTCACGCCATAGCGCGGCAGGAAGGTCTCCAATCCCGGCCGATAGCGCGGATTATCGTAGAGCACCGAAGGCATCCAGTGCGGCCAGGTCGGCCGATAGGCGCATTCCGGCAGCCACATGCCCCGGGGTTTGAACCCCAGCCGCTTCTCACTGGTGAACGTACCGGCGGCCATTTGGGCGCTGATCGCCTGATCGTTCAGCAGCAGCGGCATGTAGGCATGGGTGGCATTGCTGGTCAGGATCTGGATGTGTCCTTCGCGGAATCGCTTGGCGAACTCGCCGGGCATGTCCCGGTTGATTTCCTCAAAGCGAGCCAGCATCTTGTTGTACCACTGTTCCCACCGCGTGGCCAAATACGCGAAGTGAAGGTTGTTCTCCTTCTCAAACCCCTTGCGATCCTCAATGGCCCGGTCGCGGCGTTCCTCGAGGTACTTCACGAATCCCGCCTTGAACCGCTCGTGCGAAAGCTGCTCCAGCAGCACCGGCGTCAGGCCGATCGTCAGCGCCGCCCGCCCCCGCAAGAGCGCCACCTCGCCGATCATATCCAGCAGCGGCATATAGGTTTCCGCCGCCGCCTCGTACAGCCACGCCTCGCCATGGGGATACGAACCGTGGTGCAAGACATAAGGAAGATGCCCGTGCAGAACGATACAGAGGGATCCCAGCGTATTGCTCATAGCAAAGAGGATGGTACACGCCCCGTTAGCGAATGACTACGGCGCAGGATATGCATCTCACAGATAATCTGCTGATTGGGCTTATCGGACCTGCGTCCCATGTGCCCGAGTCAGAGGGGGTGTTTGGTCCACCGGCGAGTCGATAGAGCGGCCAGCCCGAGCGGGCAACGCGGCTCCCCCACTCGATCATTCGCCAAGCCGGGGGGTGTCGCGCACATCCATGGACAAGCTGTCGGACAGATCATTTTCGCCCCGGCCGCGCGCCATCGGCATGGGCTCGGCATAGCTCGCCGCACATCGCCCCGGCGCCATCAGAAATGGAAACATCGTCGCTGCCGCCGCAAGGTGTGAATGCAGCCGCCAGCCCAAGTCGCGAAAGACGCCGATCGAGTTGCTCATCATGTCCCTCTTTCCCCATATCATGGCACCCCCTTCATCGGCTATCGCCCGACGCCGGTGAACCCACCATCCTTCAAATTGTGATCCAAGCCGGACCGGAGCGTAGCGCAGGTCCGGATC
>JBLNDH010000520.1:0-10043 GCA_050261455.1 Bacillota bacterium | reverse complement strand
GGAAACACAAGTAATTGAGGCGTGTAAGGGTGGGGACCGGCGGGCGTTTGCGGGGATTGTGGAACGGTATTACCCGCTCGTCTGTGCGGTGGCGTATAGCGCGACGGGGGATGTGGGGTTGAGTGAAGATGTTTGCCAGGAGACGTTTATCACGGCCTGGCGGAAGTTGGGGGAGTTGCGCGAGCCGGGGAAGTTGCGGGGGTGGTTGTGTGGGATTGCGAGGAATCTGGGGCGGAATGTCGGGCGGGCGCGGCAGGCCAGGCGGGAAGAACAGGGGGTAGTTGCGGTGATGGAGGGAGTGCCGGCGGAGGGGCCGGGGCCGGAGGAGCAGGCGATTACCAAGGAAGAGGAGGCGCTGCTGTGGCGATCGCTGCGGCAGATTCCGGAGGAATATCGCGAGGCGCTGGTGCTGTTCTATCGGCAGGAGAAGTCGGCGGCGGAGGTGGCGGAGGCGATGGGGTTGTCGGAGGAGGCGGTTCGGCAGCGGCTGTCGCGCGGGCGGAAGATGTTGGAAGAGCATGTGGCGAGCTTTGTGGAGTCGGCGCTGCGGCGGAGTGCGCCGTCGAAGGCGTTGGTGGTGGCGATTGTGGCGGCGTTGCCGGCGGTGGTGCCGCAGGTGGCAGCGGCGAGCGTGGGAGTGACGGCGGCGAAGGGATCGGCGGCGGCCCAAGCGGCGGCGATGACGGGGCTTGCCGGGGCGATCTTCGGGCCGATCCTGGGGCTTCTGGGGGCCTGGTTTGGCGTGCATATGAGCTTGAAGAATGCGCGTTCGCCACGGGAGCGGGCTTTTATTCTCCGGTCGGTGTGGACATGGGGAGTGTATCTGACTGCGTCGATGGCGGTCATCATGCTGAGCCAGTTGTATCTGGCGCCGCGGCTGTCCCGGGTGGGGCTGATTATTGAGATCGTGGGGCTGACGGCGGCGTATTGCATTGGAATATGCATTCTCGTGTTGCGGTGGAATCGGCGGATCAAGCAGATTCAGCAGGAGGATGGGACGTACGTGCAGCCACACTATCTCGATGGATCGATGACGCCTGGGAACGTTCTGGGGAGCCTGGGCGGGGGCGCCATCGGGGCGATTGCCTGGCTGGTGGCGTTGGGGGGCATGAGCCGGGATTGGCTGACGGTGGGGGTGGCGATTGTGGGGACGGCGACGATTTGGGCGGTGAGCGTGATGATCGCGATGCGCCGGCCACGGGCGTATTTCCGCGTGGCGGCGGCAATGACGGTGCTGCTTGGGATGCTGAGCCTGCTGCTGTTGAACCTGCGCTGGCCGGCGCTGAAGGCGGCGGCGGAGTCGGAGGCATTCCTGGGCGAGCCACGGGGGACGCCGCTGTGGGTGCGCAGTGTGATCATCGGGGTGGTGTTCGCGGCGGTGGCGGGGGGGATGATCGTGGTGGATTGGAGAAGGAAGAGGAGGAGAAGGATGAACGAGGAACGATGAATGATGAACGCTGGCCTCGGGCCTTGTTCATCGTTCATCGTTCATCGTTCTGCATTCATCGTTTGGGATTATCGTTTCCCCTCTCGTTCTGGCGGGGGAGATTTGACGTTCTAGTGATGCATCGTTGTTGCTATGGTATCAATAGAATTGCGAGCGATAATCGACGATATTAGAGCAGGTCCCGTTTGAGTGTGCCGCGGGCTCTGAACCCTCACCCCGGCCCTCTCCCGGAGTACCGGGCGAGGGGGAAAGAGGGGGGAAGAGGAGCAGGGGTCAGGGGTCGGGGGAGAGGGGTCAGGAGGAGAGAAGAGGGCGAACACAAGGTTCGCCCCTACGGGAACCCTGGGCGAGGGGGACACAGAATCGGGAATTGCTGTGGGATCGCCGTTGCAGGGCTCGGCTAGGTGCGTCCGCGGTGGCATACATGTGATACACGCTGATAGGCGGTGGGGGCATGGTGACTGTGGCGAGATAGGGAACGCATTTCCTGCCGTGCGGAGTCGAAGACGCTGGTAGACGCAATTCCATAGTTTCGATCACTGGAGGTTCGAATCATGTCTCTGAAGAATCGAATGATTGCGGAGGCGATCGGTACCTTTTGGCTGGTCTTTGGCGGTTGCGGTGCGGCCGTGCTGGCGGCGGGATTTCCGCAGGTGGGCATTGGCTTTCTCGGAGTGGCGTTGGCGTTTGGGCTGACGGTGCTGACGATGGCGTATGCGATTGGGCACATCTCGGGATGTCATCTCAACCCGGCCGTCACTATCGGCCTGGCGACGGCGCGACGGTTCCCGGTGAAGGAGATCATTCCGTACATCATCGCGCAGTTGATCGGGGCGGTAGTGGCGTCGAGCATTCTGTATGTCATTGCCAATGGGGCGCCGGGGTTCAGTCTTAGCAAGGGGTTTGCGGCCAATGGGTATGGTGAGCACTCGCCCGGCGGGTACTCGCTATTGGCGTGCCTGGTGGCCGAGTGCGTGCTTACGTTCATGTTCCTGATGATCATCCTCGGCAGTACCGACTCGCGAGCGCCGGCGGGTTTTGCGCCCATTGCGATCGGGTTGGGGTTGACGCTGATTCACCTGATCGGGATCCCCGTGACAAATCTGTCGGTGAATCCGGCTCGCAGCACCGGGCCGGCGCTGTTTGCCGGGGCGTGGGCGATGGGGCAACTATGGCTGTTCTGGGCGGCGCCGGTCGTGGGGGCGGTGCTGGCGGGGATGGTGTATCCGGAGGTTGCGGGATTGCCCAGGGTGCCCATGGCGGCCAAGATCGAGCGTGAGATGAGTAAGGTGATGTCGTAGGAGGGGAAATGGTGAATGGTGAATGATGAATGATGAACGATGAACGATGAACGATGAACGATGAACGATGAACAGGGGACTTTCTTTTGTTCATCGTTCATCGTTTTGCATTCATCGTTTAATTGCGCCTGCGAGGTTTGCTGGCAGGGTGGTGGGGGGTGGGTTAGGATACGGCGGTTGGGATGATCTGGAACCTCCCTTGCACGTTTAACGGAGAATTGACATGAACCGCCGGGAGTTTTTGAAGGCTGGGGCGATGGGGTTGGCGATGTCGGCACTGGGCGGGTACGTGGCGTATGGGGCGGAGGCCAAGACTTATCGGGTGGGGCTGATCGGGACGGGGTGGTATGGGAAAAGCGATCTTTGGCGGCTGATTCAGGTGTCGCCGGTGGAGGTGGTGTCGCTGTGCGATGTGGATCAGAAGCTGCTGGCCGGGGCGGCGGAGATGGCATCGCAACGGCAGAAGTCGAAGAAGAGGCCACGGACGTACAGCGATTATCGGGAAATGCTGAAGGAGAAGGATCTGGATATTGTGCTGATCGGGACGCCGGACCATTGGCATGCCCTGCAGATGATCGCGGCGGTGGAGTCTGGCGCGGATGTGTATTGCCAGAAGCCGATCAGTTGCGATGTGCTGGAAGGCGAAGCGATGCTGGCGGCAGCGCGGAAGCATAAACGCGTGGTGCAGGTGGGCACGCAGCGGAAGAGCACGCCGCATCTGGTGGAGGCCAAGAAGAACATCATTGACACGGGCATGCTGGGGAAGATCGCCCATGCGGAGATCTGCTGCTACTACCATATGCGGGCCAATGGCAATCCGCCGGTGACGGCGGTGCCGGGGCATTTTGATTATGAGATGTGGACGGGGCCGGCGCCGTTGCGGCCGTTCGATGGGCTGCCGCACGTACGGTGGTGGCGGACGTTCATGGAATACGGCAACGGCATCATGGGCGACATGTGCATCCACATGTTCGATACGGTGCGATGGATGCTGGGGCTGGGCTGGCCGAAGCGTGTGTCGTCGAGCGGCGGAATCTACGTGCAGAAGGACGGAAAGTCGAACATCAGCGATACGCAGGTGGCGACATTTGAGTATGACGACCTGAACGTGGTGTGGCAGCATCGCACGTGGGGCGCGGCCCCCGATCCGAAGTATCCCTGGGCTTTGACCCTCTATGGCGAAAAGGGGACGCTCAAGGCCAGCGTCATGAGCTATGACTTTATCCCCCAGGGGAAGGGCGAGGCGATTCATCGGGATTGCGTGTACGAGCGGGAACAGTTCCCGGAGGATGTGACGGAGAAGGAAATCGAGCTGCATGCGGCACCGGCCACGCGGGCGCACATGAAGGATTTCCTGGCGGCGATTGAGAACCGTAGCCGGCCGGTGGCGGATATCGAACAGGGGCATATTTCGACGGCATCGTGCATTCTGGCGAATGTAGCGATACAAGTGGGGCGGCCGCTGGCGTATGACCCGACAAAGCGTGTGGTGGTTGGCGACGCGCAGGCAACACAACTTCTGCGGCGTCCGTATCGGGGGACGTGGGAACATCCGGGAAAGGCGTTGGCGTAGACGTCGGCCAGGCCGGGTCGTCGCAGTAGCGACGACCCGGATCGTCCCGAGGCCGTGGAGTACGGCGCCTGTGTTTCAGGGTATTCAAAGAATGAAACAGATTTGTTGGCTTGCAATCGTGCTGTTGGCGGCTCTTGTTGCACCGGTTCATGCCCAAACCCGGGCTGTCAAGCTTTGGCCCCAGATTACGCCGGGCATCTACAATCATGCGAACGTCTTGGCCATGCGATGCGAGGTGGCGGACGATGGCCTCACCGTGACCGATGCCGCCTGGGACAGTTACCAGGTTGCGGGCTGCGCCAAGCGTTGGACCGTGAACATGGGGGCGCCCATGGACGGGCCGCTCAAGAATTATAAGTTTGCCCCTGAGTTTTCCGGCCTGCCGATCAACCTCACGGTCGAGTTCTACAATCCCGCCAAGCCCTGGGAGGTGAAAGAGAATTACCAGGAGATCATTCTCCTGGGCGGCAAGCAGCGCATCGGGTTGCCGGAATGGTTCCACATACCGACCAATCGGCTGGCGTACGATTTTGACGAAGGGGAGTGGTTCCCTTCGGGCTGGACACTCCCGCGCGGCAAGTATGCCTTGTGGCAGGGGGCGGCGAAGGCGCGCCAGCAGGATCGCAAGGGGCAGTGCCCGATGTACGACTTCGGCTTTACCCATGTTGCGCCCGTTGCCATGACCCACAATGGTTCATCGGGCACGCGCGAACGCCGGGCGTATCTGTTCGGCGACAATGAGTGGATTGCGTTTGATGGGGCGAAGAACGGCTTTTCTGTAGACCCGACCGATCCGAAAAACTGGCAGATCGAGCCGCTTCACCATCATGCCGATAGCTGTTCGATCATCATTCCCGACTTCGAAGCCCCCAACAGCCATGGGTGGAAGGATTACCAGTACGAGGCGTTTGGCAAGCTCATCGGCGAGGTTCGCGAGCATCATCCTGATGTGCTCATCGGTTGCTGGGGGGTGGGCGTATTGAAATCGTCGTTCCGGATTTTCGATAGTTTCTGGGAGGGCAAGCCCACGGGCGTAGTTGATCTCAACGGGGCCAGGCAATGGCGGGAGAAGTATGACAATCCCGCCGCCGACATGAACTCGGTTTTCAAGCGGTGCAACCTGAACTTTGGGAATCCTTCGGTCTACTGGATCAACAACTCCAAGCCCTCGCAGCTTTACGCGTTCTTGCAGGAATGGGAGCAGGGGAAACGGGCCTGCCCGCAGGTGCCCAATGTTCTATCGACGTGGATCCAGGTTGAATTCGTGGATGGCTACCCACTTTCCCAGTATCGGTTCACCGACGCCAAGGGCAAGGTGTGGCTGGAGGACCTGAAGCACCAGGTGCCTGCCTCCTCGACGTACGCCCTGTCTCTTTTTGGCCATTGCGTGATGGATGGCTTGCAGTGCTGGGAGATCGGCACCCGCTATTCCGAGCAGCTCGACGATTACTCCGATTGGCGCGCCCGAGAGCCCATTGCCAAACGCACGATCAACGGCGTGGAAGCCCATCTCAACTATTACGTCAAATACTTTGGCTTCTACAATTTCCACGTTCTGGGCATGTGGCAGGCCAGCCAGAACAAGGACATCATCGAGGCCACGACCGCATGGGAGATGCCGGAAATCCGTACGTCGAAGCATGGCGTCTGGCGCGTTGGCGACGAACGCTACCCCAGTTTCGTGAATTATTACAAGGAGCCCCTTGCCCGCATTAAGCTCTCGGCCGATGGGAAGACGCTCCTGGTCGTGGCCTGCAATCCTCACAACAAGGGAGTCGAAAAAGTCACCCTCAGACGGCCTGGGAAGGCGGATGAGTATCGTTTTGACTTGGTGGGCGATTGGCCGATCATCAGACGATTCGCCGTTGCAGAGATTTCGAACGTACGTCAGGCGAAGTAGCCGAGGCCTCGCTCCACTACACTCCGAGCCTCTTGCCCAGGCGCGTTCCATCTGCGTTCATCTGCGTCGATTTGCGGCGCAAGTCTGCCGCCTGATTGCTCCATGGATGCAACAGATGCTCTGATTGCGGAATAGGTGTGGTTTGGCAGAAGGTGGGGAATAATCAAGGGCTTTTTGCCGACTGTTACTGCGGGGAAGCCATAGTCGTTAAGGAGAGAACCATGAAGAATCAGGCGAGAGTTTTTGTCAGTCCGGCGGCGGCGGTGGCGTTTTTGGCGGTGGGCGTGACGGGGGTGATGCTGCTGCTTCATGTTCGGAGTGGGCCGGTCAAAGAATTGCATGAGTGGATGGGGTTGGTGTTCGCGGCTTTGGGGGCGGTTCATCTGATTCTCAATTGGCGGGCGTTGTTGGGGTATTTCAAAGGGTGGCAGGCGAGTGTGGCGGCGGGGCTGGCGGCAATCCTGGTGGTGGTGCTGCTGCTGGGGGGCGGGGATGAGGAGCAGCATCGGCAACGCGAAGGGCAGCGTCGGGGGCAGGGGCCTGCTTCGGTGGAGGGCGGGCGGGTGGCCACGGAAGGGTGAGGCATCGTCTGCGGCCGAGTATCTTGTTCCTATTCGGTTTGTTGGTGGCTGCCGGGGCTGAAGCAGACGATCCATGTGCATCGTGTTCCGGAGCCCGGGCGAGGGAGAAGAGGGGAAAGAGGGAAGGAGAGGGCAGACAGGAATGTCTGCCCCACCATTTCAACACAAGGTTCGCCCCTACGGGAGTACCGGGCGAGGGAGATGGGGTAGATCATTTCTGTTGTGAGAAATCGTTTCCCCCTGTCGATCTCGGATAAGCTTGGTATCATTCGGGCTCGGCTATAACCAAGGAGTCAAATCTATGAGCGACAAGCGGCTTGGAGTGGGTGGCGCGGTGAGTCGGCGGAATGTGCTCGCGGCGGCGGGGATGGCGGGGGCGGCAGCGATCCTCGGCGGGAATTCGTCGGTCCGGGCGGCGGAGGAGGGTGGGTCGATCGTTCGCAATGGGCGGATCAATCAGGCGGTTTCGCAGTGGTGCTATGGGAAGCTGTCGCTCGATGAGCTTTGCCAGCACTGCAAGCGGATGGGCATCAAGGGAATCGACCTTTTGAATCCGGATGCGTTTCCGGTGCTCAAGAAGTATGGGCTGATCTGCACGTTGACCAATTCCTACGGCATCAACCCGGGGATGAACCGCAAGGAGAATCACGGGAAGTGCATCGGCTCGGTGCGAAAGGCAATCGACGCCACCGCCGAATTCGGCTTCCCCAATGTCATCGTCATGTCGGGCAACCGGGCTGGCCTGGATGATGAAACCGGCGCCAAGAACTGCATCGAGGGGTTCAAGAAGATCGTCGGCTACGCCGAGGAGAAGAAGGTCACCCTCATCCTCGAACTGCTCAACAGCAAACGCGATCACAAGGATTACCAGTGCGATCACACCGCCTGGGGCGCGGAGGTCTGCAAGGCGGTCGGCTCCGATCGGCTCAAGCTGCTGTATGACATCTACCACATGCAGATCCAGGAAGGCGATGTCATCGCGACGATCCGCCAGTACCACCAGTACATCGGGCACTACCATACGGGCGGCGTGCCGGGGCGGAATGAGATTGATGAGACGCAGGAGCTGTACTACCCGGCGATCATGAAGGCGATCCTGGCGACCGGTTACAAGGGGTATGTGGCCCACGAATTCATTCCGAAGCGTGATCCGATTTCGTCGTTGGAACAGGCTGTGAAGCTGTGTGATATCTGATTGCGGCCAGTGGGCTGTTGATGGTCCACAAATCTCCACAAATCAGCACGAATCTCTGACTTTGCAGCGTGTCGCGTGCGGGAAGAGGATTGGTGAAGATCAGTGGAGATTTGTGGACTTTTTGTTTCCGCTTCGCGTGGGGCGGTGGGTTAGCAGGAGGAGGGTGGCGGATAGCAGGAGGGACGTGGCGGCGGGTTCGGGGACCTCAACCGTGAACATCGCGTTTACGACCTTGGGAATCGTGATATTGCTCTGGCCGATGAAGGCGGAGTCAATCAGGAAGTAGTCGTCGCCATCGATGATGCCATCGAAGTTGAAGTCGCCGTTGTGGTATCCGCTTTGTTTCGCGATGAACCCGGAGTCGATCTGGAAGTAATCGTCCCCATCGATCATCCCATCGAGGTTGATATCGCCGTTGAAGCTGTATTTGACCAGGATCGAAGTGGCCGAGACCAATCGGCCATCGATGGTATCGAACAGCGGCACGCCGGGGGTGCCATTGGTGTTGGGAATGACGACCAGGCCCGTGATTTTCGTGGCTGTCAGTCTGGCGGCGGAGCTGACGATGCCATCGCCGGTCCATAGTTCGCTTTGGCCGGAACGTACCAGGTCACTGATCGACTGCAGGACCTGTTGCTGCGTGGAAGCCGTGGCGGCGATCACCAGCATATTGTCGCCGACATCGAGCTGACCGTCGGTAATGGAAAGCTGATCGGCGAAGAGGGCCTTGCTGCCGCCGGGGGTGAGCGAGACGGTGCCGCCGGCGATGGCGAGCTTGTGAATCTCCTGGGTGGCGTCGAGGTGGGCTTCCGTGAGGGTGTTGTTGACGGCGAGGGAGTCGAGCCGCGACCTTGTGGTGAAGTGGGTGGTGCCGCCGTCGAGGATCAGCGATGGCGGGGTGCTGTTGAGGGTGGGGAGATTGGCCAGGCGGAGCGTGCCGGCGCCGCTGCGCGTGAGGGTGCCGCCGATGAGCAGCGGCGAGTTGATGGTCAGCGACGCGCCGGCGGCAATATCGATGGTGGTGTTGATCGCGGTGACCTGGAAGGCCTTGATCGTGTGCGAACCCGTGCCGATGACGTTGATGCGGGATTGGCCGGCCGATTCGAGGGTGAGGCTGCTGGAACCTTCGAGCGTGTAGCCGTGGGGATTTTCCAGATTGAGGGTGCCGACGGAGACGGGACTGTCCAGGGAGATCGTGCGGGGGGCGGTGATGGCGTTGTAGAAGGAAGCGGTGGCGCCTGAGCCATTGGGCACGCCGGAGGACCAGTTGGCGACATTGGACCAACAGCCATCGGCATCGGCCATCCAGGTGGAAAGGCTGTCGATCTTGACGTTGTTCGTGTAGATCGCCACGTTGCGGTAGGTGATCGGAGCGGCCAGGCCATTGCCGGTGATTTTCACATCGTAGACGCCGGGGTTGAGGCGCAAGGCGTAGCCGCCGCTGCTGTAGGTAGGGGTGGAGGCCACGAGGGTGCTGGTGCCGGCCTGGTAAGCGGTAACGGTGACGTTGCCGAGGCCTTCGCCGGGGGTGTAGAAGTTGTCGGGGGTAATGGTGTCGTTGTAGATCACCCCGGTGATGAAGGTGATGCCTTTGCGGCTGCCGAAGTCCTGAGTCACAACCACGGGACCGACCTGCGTGGCGGCGTCGTTCTCGATGGCGATGGAGATGCCCACCTCGCGGAAGTTGGGGTTCATGAGATTGTTGCGATGGCCCGGGGGATTCTGGATGCCATCGGTGTCGTTGCCCCAGTCGATGGCGAAGGCGGCGTGGCCCTGGAAGATGTTTTCCGCGTAGGCAAAGACGTTTTCGCCGGCGAAGGAATACTGGTAGTTGGCATTCTTGAAGCGGGTGGCGAAATCGGGTTCGCCGGGGAGCTGGTGCGCTTGCTGGTCGTGCGCGATCATCTGGGCATTGTGCCCACTGGCGGCCGTGTTGAGATTGCTGTTCCAGGCGAGCGGTCCGACGGGGGCGAGGGCGGCCCATTGGGTTCGGAGCACTTCGGGATCCACCTGAAAATAGCTTAAGGCATTGGCAATATTGGGGTC
>JBLNDH010000519.1:0-12802 GCA_050261455.1 Bacillota bacterium | reverse complement strand
TCCCTCGGGGCAGGCCGATACCCAGGGAATCCAAGGCACGCTGGCCAGTGCCGCCAATGCTGCCATCCGCAGTACGGACCAGTTGCCCAACTTCTTTACGTCGTCCGATCGCCAACGGCTCAGCGATTTCTCCCAGCAGCAGCAACAGCACCCGCAGCTGGCCACCGCCCTGGGTAATCTCCGGGCCCTATGGCAGCAGAAATACCACCAGGATTTCGACCTGAGCGGCAAATCGCAGGTTGTCTTCGGCGAACCCCAAAGCAACCTGACCATCGTGCAGCTTCAGGTAACCAGCCCGACACTGCTGAGCAATCAACCCGTCCAGTCCTCCGGGCAGCAAGGCCCACAGTATCAGCCAAGTCCGCAGTATCAGCCACGTAGCCAACAGAGCGAGAAGAATCCCCCTATCCAGCAATCCGGCCGCGGCCACACCAGTTGGGGCCAGCAGCTTCAATCCAGTGCCGATCAATCCGGCCCTGTCCGCGGCGGGGTCGGCGGCCCCGGGGAGCCCCCAGCCAACGTGATCCCCTCTCGACCGCAGCCAAGTCCTGGGCAACAAGCCGCCCAGGGCCAGCAACCCCAACAAGGCTACCAAGCCGTTCAAGCGGGCCAGCCCCAAGGGCCCAGCGGAATCACGACACCGACGTCTGGTCTGGACGTCGCGATCGTCACCTTCCCCTCGGGATATGGCCTGCCTTCAACCAACGTAGCGCTGATTAATGAGAGCAGCGCAGCCACCGCTGGCGCAATCCAGGCTGGCGGCATGGTACCCCCCACCCCCTGGCGAATCGATGTTCCCGACAACGTCAGCAGCAGCGACTTGGTAACCCGGTTGACCAATCACATTGAGGGCCTCAACGCCGGACAAAACTCCTGGCCCAATGATGTCAATGAAGCCTATCGCCTGGTGACACATCATGTCATGCAGGCGATCTACGAGACATCGGCTCAACTAGGCCAAACCGGCTCGTAAAACGCCACGTGGCAGCAGCGGCCCGCAGTGTGGATCGCCGCCGTCTCTATGATCCGTCCGGAATCGGCACCCCACCGCGCTGCCTGTGCGACAGACATGGCTTTTTCCTGAAGGACGGGCGCGAGTTTGTCTTGTGCCCGCCCTTTGTTTACCGCTGGGGGCAATCGCTTGCACTACATCGGTCTGCCTCGCCAGCGGCTCTCTCCCTGCACTCGGCCTCTGGTTTGCTGTGCCGTCTCATGCTTGAAGCAATAAGACACCGGTGTTTGCACAAGCACTTCAGTTTACCTTTCAAGGAGCACTCTATGCGCAAACATCTCAAGTCTTTGATTGCGGTAACGATTGCTACGGGCGGTTTCGGCTTCCTGGTATCCAATCATTGGGCGTATGGCCAAGCCTATGGTGGCAGCAGCGATACCGGCACAAACGTACAATCTCAGGACAATATGACCGCCGGCCAGTCGAGCACCCAGCTCCCTCCCGGCATTCAACAAGGCCAGGCCACTGACGCCAAGGACATCCAGACAACTTTGGCCAACGTCGCCGATGCAGCGGCCACCAAGAACAACTTGGATAAAGTAACCAGCTACTTCGTAGATTCCGATCGCAATCGTTTGAGCAACGATGTGAAGAATCTGGCCAACGAACCGACGCTCAATGGCCGCATCGACCAGTTCCAGAAGGATTGGCAGTCCAAGTACAACAAGAGCTTCTCTGTTGATCCGCAGGTGGCGTTTGGCCAGCAGTTCCAAGGCTTCACCATCGTCCAAGGCCAGGTCACCAATCCCGCGATGCTGAGCAACTGGCCGGTGCCGAACCAGGGCGCCGCCGGACAAGCCGGCCAACAAGGCGGCCAGGCTGGCCAACCCAATATCCAGCAAGGCCAGCAGGTGGCGATCGCCACCTTCCCGGCCAGCCATGGCCTGCCCGATGTCACGGTCTCCATGGTCAAAGAAGGGAATCAGTGGCGCATCAACATCCCCGACAACGTCGATGCTAAGCAGCTCCATGACAACCTGCTGACGCAGTTGACGAGCCTCGATGAGCAGAAGAATCAGTGGCCCAACGATGTCAACGAGGCCTCCCGCCTGGCAACCCATCGCATCCTGGTTGGCATTTATGGGGTCTCGACGGCCCAGGGCATGCAGCCCCAGCGGATGATGATTCAGCCTCAGGAGGGCCAGCAGCAGAAGCAGCCAAGCCAGCAGCAGCCTGGACAGCACTCCGAGCAGCATTAGCCGAATTGGCTGCGGCCAATGCCCGGCATCCGCGAGCAGCGTCGCGGACTCGATTCGTCCGACCGCACGAACCTGTGCACCGGCCATATCAAAAGCCCACGGCAGCGCCGTGGGCTTTTGTCTTCCTAAAACACATCGGCTCTCGGGCAGGAAAGGAGCTTTTGCCCGAGAGCCGGTAGATTGCTTCAGTGAAGCTAAGGATCAATGCTTCAGGCGGCCATGGGCTGCGTCGACAGGTACAACCCGAGCATGCCGCGGTCCAGATCTTCCATGTCCACAAGACGACCGGCCACTTCGTATTCGCCGGCGTCGGTCGGTTCAACCCGGCTGATCGCCATCCAACCCACCCAATCATTCCTCGGCGTCATCGTCCCACTGGCCGTATCCACAAAGGGACTGATCCCCGCATACGCCGGCAAGGCCAGGCGAACGCGAATCTGCTGGTCGGGACGAACGTCGGCTCGGTTGGTGCGGACACGCATTCCTCCGGAGGACAAATCAACCAAACGCCCGAATTGAATCGCCGGACCATTACGGCCGCTCCATCGCTCGACGCTGATGGATTGCGTCTCCAAATCGTGCCGACGGTGCTGACGGCGCTCGGCGGGTTTGGATGGAACTTCGCTCTTCGTGTTTTGCCTGGCGAACTCATGCAGCGTTGTCATGCGTGCTCCCGTTAATCTGGTGAAACTGACACCCTCTGTATCGGCCGCCAAAACGGGATTCTTTGGTAAAATGGGTAAAATCGGAAGGCGGGGCATATCATGGCGTTATGGGACAGATCACCCCGATTTACCGAACCCGTAATCAACGTCCTTTAAAAACCCCGGTAGCATCCTGGTCCGAAATTGCAGCGAGTGGTTCCGCACTGCCGGCCGATATGGTACAGACGCGAATCCGGAACTCGGTCGCAAAGGCCAGCAGCCTCAACGACCCAACAACTGACGATCAGGAACTGACCATTAACTATTACCACACGTGTCACGAGTAATTCTCCTTTTAATCCTCGCCATTTGGTTGATGGGCGCTGAAGCTGTTCATCAGCCGCAATTGATATTCCGGCCGAGCCTGGTCACCTTCCTAGGTGGCTATGCCCTGCTGGTGTTGGGCGTGGCGTTGTGGGCCCGCATTCTTTCCCGACAGGTGTTGAGTCCCCAACTGCAGGAGGGTCTTCGCCGTTTTACCCGCATGGTCCATCTGACCCGCTGGGTGATTCCGGCATGGCTTCTGTTTGGCATTTTTGGCGGCGCGGCATGGGCCCAGAACGTATTGGCCCTGGCCGGCACGCGTATGGTCTTTCCCGGGCTGATCCTGGGCACGTTGCCCGCGTTTCTGACCTGGATGGGCTTGTGGTGGGCTGAATTTCCCGCGGATCGCGCCCTGCGCGAACAGAACCTGCTGGGCGAACTGGAGGCCGACCTGCCCGTTCATGCCCCGCCAGCGTTCGGCCGGCACTTCGCAACTGCCTTGCGTCAGCAATTGCTCCCGATCGTCGCACCGGTGTTGCTCATTATCCTTCTGCGCGATCTGATCGCTTTGGCAGCGGGCCGATACGTCGCCCCCAAGTATGAAGAGCTGGTGATGCTGCCGGCGGCGCTGCTGGTGTATCTGGTATCGCCGGAACTGCTGCGGTACATCTTCAACGCTCGCCCGCTTGAGGACTCGCCGCTTCGGCGCCGGCTGGAAACCATCTGCCGGCGTGCCCAGCTCCGCTATCGGGACATTCTGCTGTGGCAGACCGAATACAGCATCGCCAACGCCGGCGTGATCGGTATCCTGCCGCGTTGGCGGTACATCCTGCTTTCCGATCGCCTGCTGGAGACGATGTCGGACGAGCACATTGAGGCGGTGTTTGCGCATGAATTGGGGCATATCGTCTACCACCACATGGCCTGGTTCATTGTCTTTTTCGCGATCGTAACCTTTGGTGCCCTGGGGCCTGGACAATTGGCCGAGGATTGGATCAGCGTCCACTTGCCCTTGGCGTTTCGCAGCGAGTCGTTCGGGACCGTGCAGAATGTCGTTAGCGGCGTCCTGGTATTCGGGATCATGCTTATCCTTTTTGGAATGCTCAGCCGGCGGTTTGAGAGGCAGGCGGACGTTTTCGCGGCCAGGATGCTGGAATGCAACTGGGGGGAGGATTCGGCGGAAGCTGGGGAGCCGTCGCGAGCTTCGCTACGGCGGCTGGTGCGTGGGGTGTCGCATATCGGGAATCGGGGGGCGGCGATTTTCTCGGGGGCGTTGCATCGGGTGGCGGTGGTGAACAGTATTCCTTTGCGGGCCAGGGATTGGCTGCATCCGAGCATTGCCAATCGGATGCGGTACCTGGAGGAGATGAGCAGCAATCCCGAGTTGACGGGGCGATTTGATCGGTTCATGGCCCGACTGTATGTGGGGATGGTTCTGGTGCTACTCCTGTCCGTCGCGGCAGCGTTCATCCGATCGTGAGGGGGATGCAGTGCAGGAAAAGCAGGCCGGGAACCCACCGGGGGACCACTCTGGATACACCGGGAACCTCCTGGGACCACCGCCAGTACACCGGGAGCCACCTAGAGCCACCCGGGAGCCACCCCTCGGCAAAACGTAAGAATATGAACCGTAAGAGGTTGCCTGGTTTTGAATCGGCGAAACCGCGAATCGGCGGCGGGGCGAGGGGACGAAGGCGCGAATGCGAGAAGGGGCGCAGCCCCGAGGGGCGCAACCCCGAGGGGCGAAGGCGCGAGGGCGCAGGGGAAGCGTTGGGTACAGGGTGAGGATCAGGAATGGGACGATCCGCGCACGCATAATAACTCCTCCCTATACACGGGGATGTTGCGCGGAAGTGGCACTGGCGGCGCAACGTTTTTTTGGGGAAATGCGATTTCCCTGGGAAAAGGAAGGAAAGATTCTTGGATTTTCGACGAAAGCGCAACGCAAGGGGCGAGTGGGCGGGGTTGGGTCTGCGAAACCGCAAGCGTATTGGGAGGCGATGCGGCGAAGGAGGGGGTACGGCGCTGGATTGACAATTGAAAATTGACAATTGTCAATTGCCAATTGGAGGGGGATGAGTTTCTGGACTTGGATGGAGTCGAGGGGCTTGGGGAGGGGCGAGTGGTGGGAGAAGTGGAGAGATGGAGAGGGATGATTAGCGGGCGGAGGAGGGGCGGCCCATGGCGGGGGCGGAGGGGGGCTCGGGGGTGGGGGCAATTACCTGCACGGGGATTTCCGGGGGGAGGAGGGATTCGAGGCGGCGCTGGAAGGAGCCTTTGACGAGGTGATAGACGGCGCCTTGGCGGCTGGTGCCGATGAGGACGCGATCGCAGCCCCAGATGGCGGCGTTTTCGGCAAGGAGGACGGCGGCGTCGGGGCCGTTGTCGTAGACGGGGATGACGGCGACGCCGGCCTCATGGCCCGCTTCGAGGAAGCGGGCGAAGGTTTTCTGAGCGGCGATGTCGGTGTCGATGGAGAGCTTGCGTTCCCACTTATAGGAGAGGTTGATTTGGCGAATGAAGCAGACGACGAGGGCGGCGTTTTCGGCCTTGGCGAGCGTCAGGGCGGGGCCGGCGAGCGCTTCGGAGCCATAGGTGCCGACGAGGATTTTGCGCATGCCGACGACTTCGGGGGGAAGCTGTTCGATGATGGCTTGGCGGATGAGGCTGGGCTTGGCACGACGGGAGGCGACCCATCGGGTTATGAAGCGAGCGGAGAGGCCAATCACCATGACGATGGAGACGAAGACGAGCGCCTCGTGTTTGACATAGGCCAAGGTCACCCAGATGAGCAGCAGGACCAGGCCGAGCAGGATCATGGGGAACTTGCGATGGAGGCGTCTGAGGCGTGGGTGGAAAGCACAGAGGGTCACGTTGATGGCGACAGCCCCAATGACGCCAATGGCATAGAGGGCGGCGAGTTGTTCCAGCTCGTGGACGAAGAGGAGGACGACGATGGGGACGCTGGTGGCGGTGAGGGTGGGGATCCAGGGGACGCCGAAGCGATTGAGGGACTGCATGAAGATGGGGAGCTCGCCATCGCGGGCCATCAGGTATTGGATGGAGATCATGTCGGTGATGGCGGTGTTGGCGGCGGAGAGCAGCAGCAAGCCACCGATGACTCGGACGGCGAGGGCGCCGTAGGGTCCGATGAAGCGGTCGGAGAGGAAGGCGAGCATGTCGCCCATGTGACGATCGCGGTTGACCGGCGGCACGATGGCGAGCATGCAGATGGCGAGGATGATGTTGAAGATGGCGACTTCGCCGGCGACGGTCCAGATGGACTTGCGGGCGGTATGGGCGACGGGGCGTTTCATGACGCCGGTGAGGTTGGCGATGGCCTCGACGCCAGACAGGGCCAAGACGATGGAGACGAACGCCAGCCACATCTGGCTGTAGTCGTGATGGGGGTGGCCAATGCGATTGGGGAGGGCGCTCCAGTCGATCTGGGGCAAGGCGCCGAGGGCAATGGACAAGGTGATGCCAACCATGCCGATCGCCGTGGCCAGGGCAAAGCGGCCGGTGTGGCTGGGTCCCATGAGATTGAAGAAACCGATGACGGCGATGGCGACGATGGTCCAGATGGCTGGGGAATCCCAGGCGAGGAAGGCTTCGGCGGCGGAGGCCGGTTGCATGCGATGGACATCGATGTTGTCTCCGGCATCGGGGGCTTCGTGGGGATCGCTGACATTGGGAGAGACGTGGGCCAGGGCGCTTTCGGTATGTCTTGAGGTTGGCAGGCCGAAGTAGTGGAATGCATCGAAGGCGCTGAGAGAGGCGGTGACGGTGTAGTCGGCAAAGAGGAGCAGCGCCCCGACGACCGCGAGGGTGCGGCTGCGGGATTTGGCGGCGGTGTAGACGCCGCCGCCGTCGGGATAGATGCGGCAGATGTGCGTATACGCCCAGCCGACGGCCAGGATCAGCAGGCTCATGGCACAGATGAGGTAAAAGCTGGTTCGGCCGGCAAAGAAGAAAGCCAAGCCCAAGACGTAGAGCCTGCTGGTTCCCCAATCACCGAACAACAAGCCAGCCGCTTGAAGCCAACCTACGTTGCGAGGGCGTTCGCTGGCCAGTAACGTCAGCGCGGCGGGTTTGCCGCGCCCGTTCTCACCCGTGTGCATGAGATCCGTTCCCATCCCATTCAGTGAACCATGACGGTAGACAGTCCTGCGTGCCTAAGGTCACGGTCCCTACTCGCACAAACGTCGGCTCCGGAACAGGGCGGCATGGAGCAGGCCGCCGCAGGAGAGCCAAGTTCGAGCTTCGCAACCGCGAAGTCCAGCGTGAAGATTTCATCCAGGCTGGAGCATGGAGACGAGCTCGGAACAACGTTGTGCCCTTTCATAGGCCTACGGGGTTAGCTGACGGGCTGGAGCTTGAAAGTGCTCCGGATTGGCAACGCAATCCTTTCGCCCCTGGGCTGGCGGGTTGGTTCGCCACGCCAGCCTGGTACTGGGTCCCCCGCACCGTGCCAACTGGCACAGTTTCGGCGGTCACCGTAGAGGGTAGTCTAGGCAGGCAGTGAGGGGAATGACAATCGCAATAAGGTGTGGTTCAGTTCGGGTGGTTGCTGGAGGGCCACGGATTTCACAGCGCGGGTGTGAGCGGCAACCTGAAAAGGGACGGAGGCACGAAGGCACGAAGGGAGGGATAAGGGGAGGAAGGAATCGGGTACGGATGACGTCGATTGGGGGATTGGCGGAAGGACGCAATTGGATCCGCAAAACCGCAAGCGTATTGGGAGGCGAGGTGGCGAAGGAGACGGGCAGCGCTTAATTGACAATTGCAAATTGACAATTCTCAATTGCCAATTGAAGGGGACCCCAGGGAACGAGTTCTCTGGGCGTTAGGAGGGGTTTGGAGGACCTTGAGTTCCCCACGGCGGCGCCGTGGGCTTTAGGAGAGGGAACAGTCTCGCGGCAGGTTCGGTTGGGGGGCATCTGTTGCTCCGAACCCTCACCCCAACCCTCTCCCGGAGTACCGGGCGAGGGAGAAGAGAAGCAGGGGGACACAGATTTCGCAGATGACAGCGATTGAGGAACGGCGGATCGGCACTGGTGGGTCCGCGAAACCGCAAGCGTGGCCTTGGGTCGGAGGGCGAAGGGAGGATCACTACGCTTAATTGCCAATTGCGAATTGACAATTCGCAATTGGCAATTGAAGAGGAGGGGAGAATCGCTGGGGTAGGGATTCGCCGCGGCGTTCGGGGGTTGGAGGGGGCGGGGCTAGAGTCGGTGGCCCATGCGGGATTTTTTGGTTTCGAGGTATTTGCGGTTGGATTCGCTGGGGGGAATGCGAATGGGGACTTCTTCGACGACGGTGAGGCCGTAGCCTTCGATGCCGTAGATCTTCTTGGGGTTGTTGGTCATGATGCGGATCTGGCGGAGGCCGAGGTCGCGGAGGATCTGGCTGCCGATGCCGTAGTCGCGTTTGTCAGCGGGGAGGCCCAGTTCGAGATTGGCATCGACGGTGTCGAGGCCCTTTTCCTGGAGGGCGTAGGCGTGGAGTTTGTTGGCCAGGCCGATGCCACGCCCTTCCTGGCGGAGGTAGACGAGGACGCCTTTGCCCTCGGCTTCGATCATTCGCATAGCGGCATCGAGTTGGGGGCCACAATCGCAGCGGCCAGAGCCGAAGATATCACCAGTGAGACATTCGCTGTGCACGCGGACGAGGACGGGCTCTTCCTGTGCAGCGACCTGTCCCTCGGCATCCCTCTCGCCGATGCCCCCTTTGCAAAGGGCCAGGTGAGGCTGGGGGTCAATGGCACTTTGGTAGGCGAAGAGGCGGAAGCTGCCCCAGCGTGTGGGGAGGGTGACGGTCTCGATGCGTTTGACGAATTGCTCGCGTTTGAGGCGGTAGCTGATCAGGTCGGCGACGGAGGTCATTTTCAGACCGAACTTCTGGCAGAAGGCTTCGAGTTCGGGCCGACGGGCCATGGCACCGTCGTCGCGCATGATTTCGCAGATGACGCCAGCGGGTTTGAGGCCGGCGAGACGACAGAGGTCGACGCTGCCTTCGGTCTGGCCGGCGCGGACGAGGACGCCGCCGTCGCGGGCGCGGAGGGGGTTGATGTGGCCGGGGCGCATGAGGTCGCCGGGCTGGGCGTTATCGGCGATGGCGACTTGGACGGTGGCGGCACGATCGCTGGCGCTGACGCCGGTGGTGACACCGAAGCGGGGATGGGCATCCACGGTGACGGTGAAGGCGGTGCCGAGGGTCGCGGTATTGAACTCGGTCTGGCTGTGGAGGCGGAGTTTGTCGCACTGTTCGGCAGTCAGGGCCAGGCACACCACGCCGCGGCAATGGGTAACCATGAAGTTGATGGCCTCGGGGGTGACATGCTGGGCGGCGTAGACGACGTCGCCCTCATTCTCGCGGTCCTCATCGTCCACCAGCACAATGGGGCGTCCGGCTTTCAGTTCATCCAAGATCTCAGGAATTGGCGAAAACGGCATTACCTTCAGCCTCCGGTCAACAGAACCCTATGGCACGGGTTAGGCTACCCGTGTCACCTAAAACGCAGACATCGGCTCGGCGGGAGCCTGGCCGGGCCAGGGGACCTCGCCGTGTCGGGCACACACCTCACGCCATCATTACGCAGATTGCGTTGGAGCACTCTGGCTGGGCGAGGGGGATGGGCAGCGGTCCTGGCGGAACTGTCGGATGCCTTGGATCACGTAATCGAGGCACGCGGCGGCCGCCAGGATGCAGACCATCCACCACAATACATAGACGAATCGCTGCCAAAAGCCAAACCATGCCGCCTGAACGGGCGGGGCAAGCAGGACAGCGATGACCATAGCTAATTGTACGACAGTGCTGGCTTTTCCCAAGGGGCGGGGCAGGATTGTCACGTGTCCGATCAGGGCAAGCAGGGTAAGTGTCCCCACGGCGGTAATCAGATCCTTGGCGTAGACCGCCACCACCACCCAGCCCGGGATACGGAAATGTGGCGGAGCAATCCAGGCGAAATTGAGGACAATGACCGAGCAAGCGACCAGAAGCTTATCGGCGACAGGGTCCAAGACGGCTCCGAGCTTGCTGGTCTGGTTGAAGCGTCGGGCGAGGTAACCGTCCAGTTTGTCGGTGATAGCCATGACCACAAACACCCCCAAGCCTAACCAGTTGCGGGGCTGTTCGGGAGAGCGGGCATTGGCCAGTAGGGTCCACAGGAAAACCGGGAGCAGCAAGAGCCGCAGGAACGTCAGGCCCATGGGCCACGTCAGCGGCAAGAGGCTGGCAGGGGTGGATATGTGGATCTGCCGGTCGTGCACGATGAACGATTGTACTACTATGGCTAGGGGAGTGTCAGAGGGGATTGAGGGAAAGGGGTCGGCTTCTGGGGAGTTGCGGGTTTTCGGTGCATCGCGGCTCGGCAGGAGGCTCGCTTTGCAGTGGGGGCATTGCTCAAATCGGGCATTCCGGGTTAGATTGAGGAGATCGGCGGGTTGGTAAAGGGCTTGCCTGCCGTTAAGCGAGAGTCGCGGGGATACCCTTTTTCAGACTTAGCTGTAGGCTGTGGATGAACTTGCGCACATTGACCGTTGCGGAAGCGGAAAAGATAGCAACCGAATCCTCCCCAGATCCGGCGTCAGCGGCGACCGGCCGGAAGAGTCCCTATCCACCGGGGGCGACGAACGCCAACTGGTTTAATTTGTTCAATGCGATCTCGTGGCAGATCACCATGGGTTCGCCGGCCATCCTGTACGCCAAATCGCAGGGGGCATCAGAGACGATCCTGGGCATCATCGCGGCTTTTACCCCCCTGCTGTCGATCTTTCAGTTGCCGGCCGCGAAGTATTTGCCCAAGTATGGGTATCGGCGTTTCATCCTCGCCGGGTGGGGAACGCGGACGCTGTTCATCTTTGGGATTGCAGCGGTCCCCCTGCTGAGTTTCGTCCCCGCGGGCGGCAAGCTGGCATTACTGCTGTTGTGCCTTTTCTCGTTCAATCTGGTTCGCGGGATTACCGCCGGCGCGTGGTGGCCTTGGATCAGTGAACTGATTCCGGAGCATCTGCGAGGCCGATTTCTCTCGCGTGATCAGGTGTTCACGCAGATAGGCAGCCTCACCGCCATCATGGCCGCCGCCATCATCCTGCATGGCCATGCCCAGCCGTGGCAGTTCACGGTGGTGTTTCTCATCAGCGCCGCCGGCGCCACGGTGAGTCTGCTGTTTCTCAACCGCACGCCCGACACCACCTCCCCGGAGAATATCAAGCGATCCGGGCATCGCGTGCCCTGGGGCCAGATGCTGGCCTACCGGCCGTTTCTGCACCTGGTCATATTCAATCTGATTTACCTGACGGCGACGCAGGCTCTGGCGGTCTTTCCGCTGGCGTACTTGCGGACGGTCGCGCATTACAGTGAAGGCAATATTCTCTGGCTGTTCACTTCCGGCCTGCTGGGGGCGTTGGTCACCGTGCCGTTGAATGGCCGGATTGCCGATCGCTATGGCAGCAAGCCAGTGATGCGAGCCTGTGTGGCAGTCTGGATTACCCTGGTGATCGGCTGGTTCCTCATCTCCTCGCGATACCTGCATTATGGCGTGGCGCTCGTCGCCGTGTTCGACCTGCTCTACGGAATCGCTTACACCAACTACAACATAGCGAACAACCGACTGGCGATGGCCACCATGCCCCTCATGGGCCGCAATCACTTTTTCGCCCTCTACACGGTCTTCGTCAGCCTCGCCTCGGGCTTGAGCCCGATCGGATGGGGCCTGCTGCTCGATGTGATCGGCCCCTACGAGCACACCACGGGCGTTCTGTCCTGGAACCGATACAGCATCTACTTCGCCTGCGTGCTAATCCTGGCGATCAGCGCCGGCATTTACAGCACCTATTTGACGGAAAACGTCCGGAAACCCCGGCAACCCTCCGCCACCCCCCTGCCCACTTCCACAGGCGCCAGCGCGTGAGCCGAGTTCTGGGATGCATGTCAAGCCGGACTGAAGAGCAAGGCCGGGTCTGTCCTGATAGCGAAGATGATCCGGACCTGCGCTCCGGTCCGGCTTGAAGGTTACTTACGACACGTCCCGATGGGATATCACCCATTAACACCGCCAGCCGGCTGCGTCATAATGTTGGCGGTCGCGTGTGGGTGTATTATTTGCAAAGCGGCCAAAGGATCTTGTGCAACATGCTCGTCTCGTTCACTGAATCGACGTCGGGGCGTTTTTCGTCATCCTCGGAGCGTTATGACCTGGCGGTCATCGGAGGCGGCGTGGTGGGGTTGGCGACGGCGATGGCGCTGTCCAGCGCGTATCGGTTGTCGCTGATCGTCGTGGAGGCGGAAGATCACCTGGCGGCCCATCAGACGGGCAACAACAGCGGGGTAATCCACTCGGGGCTGTATTACAAGCCTGGATCGCTGAAGGCCAAGCTGTGCACCGAAGGGAGGCAAGCGCTTTATCGGTTTTGCCAGGAACGGGGCGTTGCGCATCTGAATTGCGGGAAGGTTGTGGTCGCGACGCGTGAGGAGGAATTGCCGGCGCTGGAGGAGTTGCAGCGGCGGGGTCATGCGAATGGGCTAGCGGACCTGCGGAGGCTGTCTATTGAGGAGGTCCGCCAGTACGAGCCACATGTGGCGGGCATTGCGGGGATGTTCGTGCGAGAGACGGGCAT
>JBLNDH010000518.1:0-2585 GCA_050261455.1 Bacillota bacterium | reverse complement strand
AGCAGCGTCGGGGCGTAGCACGCACCGGCATCCTGACCCGCTGGTGGAATGGTATTCGCCAGGGGTTCCGCCCACTACCAAGAGAGACTGTCTGATCTGAATTGAATCCCGTGCGGCCCTTGGCTGCACTTTATGGACTAGAGGAATCATGGGAAATTCGATGGAGAAACGACGACGAGATTCCAAGGCGATCCAACGGGCGGACCGCCGCGATTCGGGAGCCGTTATTCAAACGCCCAGCGGCCCGACGATGATCCAGGTCATCGACATCCCGCCGGTTCCTGCGAATCTCGGACAGGATGGCGGCGGCAAACCCAAGGGCATCAACATCCTCTCTGCGGTTTTGCGGCGTTGGTGGCTGGTGCTGTTGGTGACCGCAGTGGTGGGAACCGCGGGCATCCTGATCGCCAACCGCCTGATCCGGCCTTCCTATGAAGCGGAGTCGCTTGTTCTCTACCACGCGAGCACTCCTCCCAACGCAAACGCCGCTGCCGCGATGGCCGATCCCGCGGCACTCATCCGCACTTACATGGAACTGCTGACCAAGCCGGAAATCAGCCTCCTGGCCGCGAGGAACCCTGAACTGCAGCAGGCTTTTCCGTGGCTCAAGAGTGTGGATCTGGAGAGCCCGCCGGTCCAGAAAGAGGTGGCCCGCTTTCTCCGCAATGTCTGCGAAGCGACTCGCGTCGTCGATACGGAACTCGTTCGCATCCATGCCGACAAATCCGATGGATTCGTTGCGGCTGCTGTGGCCAACGCATTTGCCGACGCGTTCGTCGATTACTGCAGCACACGTCTTCTGGGACATGACGCCCTGCGGCACCGTAAAATCCAGGAGCAGATGGACCAGCAGGATGCCCTGCTGAAGGAACTGACACAAAAGAAAAGTGAGTTGACGCTCAATAGCGATCTGGAGGCCCGCACGGCGCGTAAAGCCGCGATCATTGCCACGATCAACGAGTATCAGAAACTCAAGAGCGAAGCGGAAATCAAGCGAATCGCCGCCGATGCCGAATTGTCCCGCTATGTGAAGAACATGAACAACCATGCGGCCCTCAGCGCCGAACTGCAGTTGGCCCGCAAAAGGAGAATTGAGGAGGAGAAAGCCAAGGATTCACTGCTGCAAGCGGCGGTTGCCGAACAGGTGGCCGCGTACAACGCCTACATGGCCGAACTGGGTGCCGGCAAAACCGAGCAGCATCGCGACGTGATTCTGGCGAAAATGCGTGTCAAGCGGTCCGAGGCATCGGTCTCCGAGCGTGAGCAACAGATTGCGAGCATCATCGATGCCAAGGTGGCCCAAGAGCAGAAGCTGATGGTCGCCTCCAGTATGGAACAGGCCCAGACGAAGGTCAAAGAGGCCGAGAGCGAGGTGGCCAGCTATGAGCAGCGGCTTGGCGCGATTGACCAGGAAGCGCGACAGCTGGCGGTTGGCGTCCAGAAGCTGGAACAACTCAACGATGCCATTGCCCGCACAAAAAAGCAGTACGACGATTTGTGGCAGCAGATACAGAACCTGGATAGCGGCACGCAGGCACAGCCCGACGTCCAGATCCTTGTGGCCGAACGTGCCGAGCCCCCAGCCGAACCGACGGATGACAAACGCATCAAGGTGCAGGCAGCCAGCCTGGTCGGCGGGCTGTTCCTTGGCATCCTGATGGCGCTGCTGGTCGATCGGTTCGACAAACGCTTACGCAACCCTCGCGACATCGAGCGACTGCTGGGCGCGCCGATGCTGGGCATGATTCCGCGTATGCAGCAGCTCAAGCGGGCCAAGGGCGATCAATCTCGCAGCCTGGTTGCCGAAGAGTTCCGCCTGATTCGTACGCAACTGTTGTTTGATCCGGAGATCAGCCAGCACAAGACCATCTGCGTGACGAGTCCCTCCGCCGGGGATGGCAAGACCAGCCTTGCTGTCAACCTGGCCATTGCCCTGGCCAAAACCGGCCGACGTGTGCTCCTGGTGGATGGCGATCTGCGCAAGCCGGACATCCATCGCATTTTCAATGTCCCCGAAGTGCCCGGCCTGGCCGAATTGCTCCTGCGAAGCGCCGAGCCCGCTACGGCCATCCGCAAGACCGACATTGAACACCTGGATATCCTACCCGCGGGGCTTCCCATGGCCCGGCCTTGTGAGCTGCTCTCTCGGCCTGAAACCCCCGCGCTGATCGAAACACTGGACGGCATGTACGACCAGATCATTATCGACTCCGCGCCGCTTCTGCCCGTCAGCGACACGCAGGTCCTTCTGGCGATGGTTGACGGCGTCATCTGTGCCTTCGGGGCTGACGTGGATACCAGCACCATCGAAGCCACCGAGGGTATCCTTCGCCGTGCCGAGGCCCGGCTCATCGGTTCGATCATGAATCAGGTCGGATATCGGCAAAGCACGACCTATCACCGCGAAAAACTTTCGTACAGCAGCTACTACAGCCAGCCGCGTCAGACTAAGTCGGCCGAGGGGGGCATTGCCTCCGATGGAGGTCAAAAGGGGTGAATAGCACACAAGCCGCCAACGAGAAACGAATCCCGGAGAACAGCCCCGCGCCATTGGTCCCGGATCTCTCCAGAGACCCCGGCTCGCC
>JBLNDH010000517.1:0-2669 GCA_050261455.1 Bacillota bacterium | reverse complement strand
CCTGGGGATCGACGTCTTCGCCACGGTGCGGAGCGTCGGGTATCCGCTGGAGGTGCTCAAGGACTACGGTGAAACCATGAACCGGTATGCTTTCTTGTTGATCGAATGACGCGGTTCAAAGCGGCAAGAAAGGGCTTCAGAACCGCCCCTGGACTCTTTTCGCGGCTTTCGATTTCTTGACAGCGGTCTTCTTTGGACTATCAGTTTTCTTTCGGGGTTTCAACCCCACGCGTTGCAGGGTTTTTTGCTTGGTAGACCTTCATGGATGGATGGCCATCAGTCCGGTACGCCATCCATTACCAACTCTGATGATACGTCGCATCTATACTCACCGCGCTTTCTTCCGGACCGGGATTGATGCCTTTTTCCACGCCGTATGGAGATTGGACGGCAAGGAAAGGGTCAAATTCGGCATCCGGCACCTCTCGGCCGGCGGCGCCCACCATCTCCGGCTCTTCCTGGAGGAGATCCGGCCCACCGCCGTCCTGATCGAGGGCCCCGCGGACGCGGAGGGCGAGTTCGCCGCCCTGGTCTCCCCCGAGACCCGCCCGCCCGTGGCGATCCTGGCCCATACCACCGAACTGCCCGTGCGGACCATCCTCTACCCTTTTGCCGTCTACTCGCCGGAATACGCCGCCCTGGCCTGGGCGGCCGCCCACGGCGTTCCCGCGCGCTTTATCGATCTGCCGAGCGACATCCTGCTGGCCCTGGAGTACGGCCGGTCCCGCGAGGACGCCGCCGAACCCGCTCCCGAGGCGGATTTGGCCCTGGGGCGAATGCTTCAGCATCAGGCAATAACCCAGCTTTTACTGCAAATATCGGTACTGTCTGTCACAATCTTGAACGGATCATCGTAGCAGGCTTTTCGGGCCGAGTGGCGAATAACAGCTGATTGGGCAATAGACCTGACACGGGGGAGGCTCTCGATGCAGGAACTCGTCTTTGGTATCCTTGGCGGCCTGGCCCTCTTCATCTACGGCATGAACCTGATGGGGGACGGCCTGAAAAAAGTGGCCGGTGACAAAATGCGCCGGATTTTGCAGGCCGTGACCAGTAATCCGATCATTGGCGCGCTCGTCGGGCTTGCCGTTACGGCCGTTATCCAAAGCAGCAGCGCCACCACTGTTATGATCGTGGGCTTCGTCAACGCCGGCCTTATGACCCTGCCGCAGGCTATCGGTGTCATCATGGGAGCCAACATTGGCACCACCATGACCGCGCAGTTGATCGCCTTCAATGTCGGGCATTATGCCTATCCCATCGCCGCGCTCGGTTTCGTACTCTATTTCCTTGGGCGTAAACGCCTGCTCAAGCACACGGGCCAAGTAATTCTGGGCTTCGGCATTCTCTTCATCGGCCTCAATACTATGTCCGGCGTGCTCGAGCCCCTGGCCGAGAGCCCCCTCTTCGTGAACTGGATAACCAGCCTCGGCCATAATCGTTTCTTGGGCGTCCTGGTCGGCATGGCCATGACCATGATCGTCCAGAGCAGCAGCGCCACGATCGGCGTCTTACAGAGCGTCGCCTCTCAGCCCCTGATCATAGACGGCACCGTGCGGGCTTTGATCCCACTGCCCTCGGCAGTACCAATTCTGCTCGGCGACAACATCGGCACGACCATCACAGCCCTTTTGGCCAGCATCGGCGTGAACCGCACAGCGAAACGGGCGGCCGTATCGCATACGCTTTTCAACGTTGTCGGCACTATCACCTGCCTGCTCGTTTTCTCCTTTTTCGTACGTCTCGTCTACGCCATCTCCCCGCATCCCAACCCGGCGGCGGGCGTAACCGAGGCCATCGTCATCAAACGCCAGATCGCCAACGCGCACACGCTCTTTAATACGCTCAACACCTGTATCTGGCTGCCGATGGTGGGCGTCCTCGCCTGGATCGTCCAGCGGCTGGTGCCCGGTAAGGACGAGAGCCTCGAAAAGGGCGTCAAATACTTGGATCACCATTTTTTGAACAACGCCGAGGTGGCCTTGGATCTCTCCATCAAGGAACTGGGCCGCATGGGGGAACTCGCCCACAGCATGCTGACGGACGCTGAAAAGCTCCTGTCGCAGGATAACCAGGCTTTGCCCCGGCTGGAGCCGATCGCGGAGAAAGAGGACGTCATCGATGATCTGCAGGCCCAGACCATTCACTACCTGTCGCTGATCGTCTCCCGCAACACCCTGACCGAGAAGCAGTCGGACCGCCTGGCCGACCTCATGCACGCCACGAGCGACGTCGAGCGCGTCGGCGACCTCTGCATGAACATCTCGGAGATGGCCCTGTACAAGGCCGAGGAAAAAGTCACCTTCTCCGAGCAGGCGTACGAAGACATCCGTCAGGTCTTCGCCCTCGCCGCGGAGATGTTCGAACTGGCCATGCGGGGAATGGTCATGGAGGATCTCGACGCGGCCCGCCGGGTTCTGGAGTTGGAGGCGGTCATGAACGAGACCGAGAAGCAGCTGCGCAAGAAGCACATCGAACGGCTCAACGTCGGGACCTGCAATCCCAAGTCGGCAGTGTGCTTTACGGATATCATGAAGAACCTGGAAAGGATCGCCGACCACAGCACCAATATCGCCCAGGCTACCCTGAACGTCCGCCCGCACTCGCTGGTACGATAACGATCAATGGCGCCGATCTTTCGCGCGTTTCGTAGTTGCGACACTCGCGGC